>CAIWFP010000198.1 GCA_903911985.1 uncultured Sphingomonadales bacterium | reverse complement strand
GGCGTGGCGCCCCGCCGCGCAGCGGCTTTAACAGCCGGCGGCGCCGCAAACTTGCGCAGGGCCGAACCCGTGGCCCGACGCAGACATTCATGGGAGCGCGAGGGGGTAACCCCCTCGCACCTATCCCTTAAATCCCTTACCCCCTCAGGGCCGCGCGCCCTCGCGTGCCAGCCGGTCCTGCCGTTCCTGCGCTGTTTCGGTGGGCACGAAGCTGGTAGAGGTGACCTTCAGCCAGATCAGGATCGGCGCGGCCATATAGACCGAGGAATAGGTGCCGACAAAAATGCCCATGGTGATGGCAGCGGTGAAGCCAAAGATCACCCGGGGCCCGAACAGCAGCAGCGCCGACAGCGTGATCAGCATCATCGCCGAGGTCATCACCGTGCGGTTCAACGTCTCGTTCACCGAGAGGTCGAGCAGATCGGGCACGGCCATCTTGCGGAACTTCTTCAAATTCTCGCGAATACGGTCGTAGACCACGATGGTGTCGTTCAACGAATAGCCAATGATGGTCAGAATGGCCGCGACGATGTTGAGGTCGAATTCCATCTGGGTGACGGCGAACATCCCCAAGGTCAGCGAGACGTCGTGGACCAGGCTGAGCAGCGCGCCCACGCCGAATTGCCATTCAAAGCGATACCAGATGTAGATCGAGATCGCGATGGCCGCGAGGCCCAGCGCCTGAAATGCGGTCCAGCCCAGCTCTTTCGAGACCTTGCCCGAGACCGAATCGACACCGTCAAGTCGCGCATCGGCATGGTCCGCCTTGATGGTCGCAACAATCCGCTTGGCCATGGCATCGGCAAGGCCGGTGTTCTTGTCAGAGCCGGTCGGCAGGCGCAGGCGGATAGACACCTCATTGGGCGCGCCGAAACGCTGGATCACCGGATCGCCATAGCCCAGTGCCGCCACCTCGGTGCGCAAGCTCGCCACCGGGGCCTCGGCGCTTTGGGTAAAAGTCACGCGGATCATCTGACCGCCAACGAAATCCACGCCAAGGTTGAGGCCTTGCGTGAACACCAGAATCCAGCTGGCGATCACCAGCAGGCCGCTGACCGTGAAGAACGGCAGGCGCCAGCGCAAAAACTGGATATTGGTGTCCTCGGGAACGAGCTTGAGAAGACGCATCGCTGTAATCCCTAGATATTCAGGTCCGCCGGGCGCGCCTTGCGCAGCCACAGCGCCACCCACATGCGGGTGAGAAACACGGCGGTAAACACCGAAGTGACGATGCCGATCACCAGCACCACGGCAAAGCCCTTGACCGGCCCGGAGCCGAACCAGAACATCAGCGTCGCGGCGATAACATTGGTGAAATTGGCGTCGAAGATCGCCCGGCTGGCTTCCTTATAGCCTACCTCCACCGCAGCGAAGACCTTGCGGCCACGCCTGCGCTCCTCGCGGATGCGTTCGTTGATCAGCACGTTGGCATCCACCGCCGCGCCGATGGTGAGCACGAAACCGGCAATGCCGGGCAGGGTCAGCGTCGTGCTGAACAGCGACATGATGCCCAAAATCATCATCACGTTCACGAACAGGGCGATATCCGCGTAGATGCCGAAGCGGCCATAGACCAGCGCCATCACCACCACCACGGTCATGGTGCCGATCAGCATGGCAATCACGCCCTTGTGGATCGAATCGGCGCCAAGATCCGGCCCGACGGTGCGTTCCTCCACCACCTTCAGATCCACCGGCAGCGCGCCCGAGCGCAGCGCGATAGCCAGGCTATTGGCGCTCTCCACGGTAAAGCTGCCGGAAATCTGCGCCGAGCCGCCAAGGATGGGCTCGTTGATATTCGGCGCCGAGAGCACCTTGCCGTCAAGGATGATGGCAAAGGGGCGGTTGACGTTATCGGTGGTCAGCTTGGCGAATTTGGCCCCGCCTTCCTGATTGAAGGTGATGGAAACCACCGGCTGATTGTTGCGCTGCTCAAAGCTCTGCTTGGCGTCGGTCAGCTGGTCGCCCTTGATGCCACCCAGCCGCTTCACCGCCAGCGCGCCAGCCGTGGCACCGCCATGCGCACCGGCGGCATAGGGCACGATTTCGTCGCCGGGCTCGGCGATGCCCTGTGCCACATCGGCGGGGTTGGCGGTGGTGTCGACCAGCTTGAATTCCAGCTTGGCGGTCTGCCCCAGCAGCGCCTTCAGCGCCGAGGGGTCCTTCAGGCCGGGCACCTGCACCACAATGCGATCGGCACCCTGGCGGATGATGGTCGGCTCGCGGGTGCCCAGCGCGTCGATGCGCTTGCGCACCACCTCGACGGCGGTATCCATCGCCGCGCTCACGGCCTGATCAATCCCCTCCTTGGTGGGGGTCAGCACGAAGCGGGTGGCGTCCACCACCTTGATGTCCCAATCCCGCTTGCCGGTCAGGCCCGCGCCGGTCGTCAGCGGCAGCACCAGCTCGCGGGCGGCGTCAACCTGGCTGGGGTCTTCCACCATGAAGGACAGCACGCCGTCCTTGTTCGAAATATCGCCAATGCGCACCTTGCCATTCGACAGGCGAATGCGGGTGCGCACGCTTTCTTCCATCGATTCGAGCCGCTGGCTCACCACCTGATCGGGGTTGGCCTCCAGCAGCAGGTGGCTACCACCGGCAAGGTCGAGACCGAGATTGATGCGCGGGGCGGGCAATTGATCGGGCCAGTGCAGGCCCGAAACCGAGAACAGCGACGGCAGCGCCGAGGCGCAGGCCACCAGCGTGAGAAACCAGAACCAGATCTGTTTCCAGCGAGGAAAATCGAGCATGACAGGTGGCTCAGCAGCAAAGAGGACGGCGCAAAGGCCGGATAAACACGCGGATAACGGGCAGAGGGACTAGTCGCCCCGCGCTCAATCGTTGGCGGGGGTGGTGCCGCCGGGGGGGATGATATCGGTGATGGTCGATTTCAGCGCCCGCACCTTCACATTGGTGCCCAGCTCGACATCGACATACTCGCCGTCAACCTTGACAACCTTGCCGATGAAGCCACCAGCGGTCAGCACGGAATCGCCCTTCTTCATCGCTTCCAGCTTGGCCTTGAGCGCCTTTTGCGCGCGCATTTGCGGCTGGAACATCACGAACCACAGTACCACCGGAATCAGCAGATAGGGCGCCATGGACAGCAGCGCCGGCGGGCCATCGGACGCGCCCGGGGCCGCGGCACCGGCGGAGAGCAGGGAAAGGACGGAGAGGCTCATGTCAGGGTTCTCTTCAATGAATCGGGTGAGCGATTTGGCCCGCGCGCAAATTACACGCCGGTTGCCTCGCCGTAAGAGCGCGCGACTAGCAGCAATTATGCGGCATGGCAACGAAACGCCCCGCCTCCGCCCCACCCGGCACAGGCCCCGATCACAACCGGATCACAACTGCGCAACGGGCGCTTGCCATCTGCCCACAGCCTGCCTATAGGCCGCCCTCCGGTCGGGACGTAGCGCAGCCTGGTAGCGCATCACACTGGGGGTGTGGGGGTCGGAGGTTCGAATCCTCTCGTCCCGACCAAAT
>CAIWFP010000197.1 GCA_903911985.1 uncultured Sphingomonadales bacterium | reverse complement strand
GCGACCAAGGGCTTCGCGCTCAACCTGTGCGAGGCGCTGTGGGCGGAACTGACGCCGCGCGGGGTCGATGTGGTGACCCTGCTGTTCAAGATCGCCGATACGCCGATGCTGCGCGAAACGCTGGCCCGGCGCGGCATTCCCATCGAGGCCACGGGCGCGTCGGATCCGCAGGTGCTGGCGCGCGGCACCATCGACGCGCTGGGCGCCGGGCCGATCCACAACCCCGATGAAACATCGCCGGACGATCCCGTCACCTCCAACGCCGCCCGCCGCGAAAGGGTGTTGGCCAAGAGCGAATTGATGAAATTTTTCTACGGATGAGGACTGGCCGATGACTGGTCCAAACCAACCAACCGCTTGTGGGAGAACTGAGATGAAAATTGGCATAAGCAGGCCTTACGCCGATCCCGGCGTGCCGATCAACGATGTCGATATGGGCGAAATCGGGCGGCTGGCCGAGCAGATCGGCTTCGATTGGCTGACCACCGGCCATCACACCGTCCGCCCTATCCGCGAAG
Source organism: uncultured Sphingomonadales bacterium (assembly GCA_903911985.1). Taxonomy (GTDB): domain Bacteria; phylum Pseudomonadota; class Alphaproteobacteria; order Sphingomonadales; family Sphingomonadaceae; genus Novosphingobium. Next base: position 3,132 of record CAIWFP010000197.1, on the reverse strand, counting down.
AGATCAAGGGGCCGCACACGCACGGCGTGCCCTTCTATCAGGACCCGCTGATTGGCGCGGCCCGCGCAACCGCCCTCACCACCCGGCTCGAAGTATCGACCGGCGTGCTGATCATGCCGATGAAACATCCCGTCGATGTCGCCAAACAGGTCGCCTCGATCGATGCCTACAGCAACGGGCGCTTTATGCTGGGCCTTGGCACCGGCGGCGCCAGCCGTATCGAGATCGAGGCCAGCGGCGGCAGCTTTGCGCGGCGCTGGGACTACACGATGGAAAGCATCGCGGTCATGAAGGGCTTGTGGACGGACGACGCCTTTGCCTTTGACGGCGAATTCTTCCAGTTTCCCGAAGTGCAGATGTACCCGCGCCCGGTCAGCCGCCCCCATACGCCGATCCTGCTGGGCGGATACAGCGATGGCGTGTTGAAACGCGTCGGCCAGCATTGTCAGGGCTGGCTGCCCGCCTATGCTGGCACGCGGCTGCTCTCGCTGACGGAAACGGACATGACCGGGCCGGAGCACCTGAAACAGGGCCGCGCGAAAATCATGGCCCATGCCCGCGAAGCCGGGCGCGACATCGCCCGTTTCGAGATCGGCGTGATCCTTGCGCCCGGCGACGACACCCGCGACTTGCGCAACATCTACGAGGATGCGGGCGCCGACCGTCTGGCCTTCAGCCTGCCGCACATCGAAAGCGTCGAGGACGCGCGGATTGCTCTGGAAAAGATCGCGGGCAACGTCCTGTAACTCTCGCGGCGTTTGCGGCGCATTTGAAGGATGGCAAAGTGACCTTGCATGGCTTCTCTTCCCTCGACCTTGCCGGCGGATGCAACTTCCGCGACATCGGCGGCTATCCCACGGTGGATGGCCGCCGTGTCCGGCGCGGCCTGCTATACCGTTCGGGGGTGCTCACTTACCTGACACCGGATGACCATGGGACGATCGCGCCGACCGGGATCCGCACCATCGTCGATCTGCGCCGCGAGGACGAAATCGCCGCTGAGCCCACGACATGGCCCGGCCCGGTCCGCAAGCTGTCATGGCCGCTGGACGAATCGATCGCCTCGACCCAGCGCGGCGCGCCATGGGAACATTCCTCGTCGGTCGCGGAAGCGCGCCAATGGCTGATTGCGTCCTATGCGACGATGAAGGACTGGCTGGTGGTGCCCTTGCGCGGCCTGTTCGATGTGGTTCTGGACGGCGGCACACCGTTGCTGTTCCACTGCGCGGCGGGCAAGGATCGGACCGGGTTTTGCGCCGGGGTGGTGCTGGGGCTGTTGGGCGTGGCGGAAGAGGCCATTCTCGCGGACTACGCCCTCACCAACACGGCGGTCGACCTGCATGGCTTTACCGTGACCCATCGGGCCGCCACCATGGGGCTGACCGATAGCGAGCATCCGTTCGAAAAAATGCTGCCGGAAGCGCGCGATGCGCTGATGCGCGCCGATCCCGCCTATCTCAAATCCGCGCTCGACAGTGTGGTGGCCGCGCATGGTTCGATTGCCGGCTATGCGCGGGAGGCACTAGGGTTGGACGAAGCCCGGATTGCCGCCATCCGCCAGCTATTGCTGGAAGATTGACCCAAGCCACGCCCCTCTGACCGACCTAGACAAGGATAGGTTCGCAGGCGGCTTGGCGCGCGCACCCAGAACCCTGGGCGATCAGGAGAATTGCGGTGGCGTGGGACGAGGTTTTCGATGTGGTATGCGCGGGCTCCGGGCTTGGCGGCATGTCAGCGGCGCTGACCGCCGCCCATCGCGGCGCGAGCGTGCTGGTGGCGGAAAAGTTCCATCTGCTGGGCGGCGTATCGGCGCTGTCTTCCGGGCAGTTGTGGCTGGGGCCGAACCACCTGCAGGAACCGGACGGCATGGCCGACAGCGATGCCGATGCCGACGCATACCTCGCGCATCTGTCGCAAGGCTTCTCCACGGCTGACCGGCGCCGGGTGTTCATCGAGCGCGGGCGCGAGGCGCTGCGCTACATGACCGACCGGATCGGCATCGAGATGGCGGTGGTGCGGGGCCTGCCCGACTACTACTATCCCGCCGTCGAGGGATCAAAGGCGCAGGGCCGCTACGTGGAAGTGCTGCCGTTCAAGGCCGAGCGGCTCGGCGATCTGGCCGACAAGGTCCTCACCTCGCCCTATGGCGATGGCTACAGCTTCACCACCTCTAACGAATGGGTGGCGATGCAGCATGGCGGCGAACATGTCGGCGCCTGCCTCGAACGCCATCTGGCCAATGGCGAACGCTGCGCGGGCGCAGGGCTAGCCGCCGCGCAGGTTCTGGCGGCGCGGGAACTGGGCGTCGCCATGCGCACATCCACCGAAGTGGTCGAACTGGTGGTCGAGGATGGCGAAGTCACCGGGGTCATCCTGCGCGACGAAAACGGCACCAAACGCGTGCGCGCCCGGCTTGGCGTGGTGCTGGCAACCGGCGGCTATGACTGGAAACCCGCCTTTGTCAGCGCCTTTGACGCCCTGCCCAGCGCCGGCACCATGGCGCCGCCCACCGTTACGGGCGACCACATCACCATGGCCGCCCGGGCCGGGGCGATTGCCATCCCCGCCCGCGCGCCATCGCAAAGCCCGATCTTCGTCGGCTACAAGGTGCCGGACGAAACCATTTACGGGCAGGTGTCCTACCGCATGTGGCTCCCCGGCGCGCCGCATTCCATCGCGGTCAACCGCTATGGCCGCCGCTTTGCCAACGATGGCTTCTACCCCGATGTCGCCACCAAGGTCGCCCGTTTCGACGGGCAGGAACAGGGCCAGCCCAACTGGCCAGCATGGATCGTCTTTGACCAGAACATGCTCGACAAATATGGCCTGCTGCCCAGCTGGCCCGGTCAGCCGCTGTCCGAAGGCATGGCAACCAGTGCCGGGACGATTGCGGAACTCGCTGAAACCATCGGCATCGACGCCGAGGGGCTGGAGGACACCATCCGCCGCTTCAACGGGTTTTGCGTAACCGGGATCGACGAAGATTTCGCCCGCGGCAGCGTGCCCTGGGGTCGGATCATGACCGGCGACCCGCGCCTGCTCAACCCCAACCTCGGGCCAATCGAGCAGGCGCCGTTCCATGCCGTGAAGATCGAGCGGGTGACCATGGGCGTGCCCACCGCCGGCCTGCCG
>CAIWFP010000196.1 GCA_903911985.1 uncultured Sphingomonadales bacterium | reverse complement strand
GTGCTCGTCAACCATCCGCACCGCGCGATCACGGACCTCAGGCGAAAACTTGTTGGTCGTCTTGTTCATGGTAGCTCCTTCTCACAAGTAGGAGCCTCCGGGAAACCCGGGACGCTTCAACCTTGCGCAAGGTCGAACTCTTGGCTCGACAATGACAGGTCTGGGAGCGCGAGGGTGTAACACCCTCGCACCGTCCCTATTCCCCCAACTTCCACTCCCAACCCAGCACCGCATCACCATCCATAACCTCAACCCCCTTGGCGGCCAGTTCGTCGCGCAGGGCGTCGGAGGTGGCGAAATCCCTAGCGGCGCGGGCTTCCTTGCGGCGGGTGAGGATCGCCTCGATTTCAGCTTCGGTGATGGTGGCCGATTTCGGGCGGATGCGCAGATCTTGGCGATCCACCGTGAGCAGATTAAGCCCCAGAACGGCATCCATTGCGGCAATGGCGGCCAGTTTTTCGTTCGGATCCACCCGCTTCAGCGCCACCACTTCTTCCAGCACGGTCAGCGCCACCGGAGTATTGAGGTCATCGCTAATGGAAGCGTCGAAGCGGTCGAGCAGCGGGGCAAACTTCGCGCTCCACGCTGCCTTTGGGGAGCGAGCCAAGCTTTCCCCCAGCACCACGGCCTGATGCGCAGCCACCGCCATCACCATCCGCTTCAACCTAACCAGCGCCGCCCCCAAGCCCTCCCACGAAAACTCCAGCTCGCTGCGGTAATGCGCCTGCAGGCACATCAGGCGATAGGCCAGCGGGTGATAGCCCTTGTCGATGAGCAGTTGCAGCCGCAGGAACTCGCCGGAGGACTTGCTCATTTTCCCCGAACGCTCGACGAGAAAATTGTTGTGCATCCACAGCTTCGCGCCGGAATGGGCCGGCACATCCAGCGCCAGATCGGCACAACCGCAGCCCCGCTCCGCCTCGACAAAGGCCTGATTCTGGGCGATCTCGTTGGGGTGGTGAATTTCGCGGTGATCGATGCCGCCGGTGTGGATATCGAAGGGAAAGCCGAGCAGCGCGCCGCTCATCACGCTGCATTCCAGATGCCAGCCCGGCGCGCCCCGGCCCCAGGGTGAATCCCATTCCATCTGCCGCTTTTCGCCGGGCGGGGTCTTGCGCCAGATGGCGAAGTCGGCCGGGTGGCGCTTGCCATCCACCTGCTCGATCCGGCCCTCACCCTCTTCGGTGGCCGCCCGCGCCAGCCGCCCATAATCGGCCACGGTGGAAACATCGAAATAGAGCCCGCTGTCCAGCTCATAGCAATGGGCGGCCGCGATCCGTTCGGCAAAGGCGATCATCTGCGGCACATAATCGGTGGCGATGGACCACTGCATCGGCTCGCGAATATTCAGCGCCCTGATGTCGGCCCAATAGGCCTCGGTATAGTGGCGGGCGATATCCCAGATGGACTTCGCCTCGCGGCTGGCCTGTTTCTCCAGCTTGTCCTCGCCGGCGTCGGCATCATCGGTCAGGTGGCCAACATCGGTGATGTTGATGACATGGCTGAGCTTGTAGCCCTTGAAGCTGAGCGTGCGCCCCAGCACATCGGCAAAAACATAGGCGCGCATATTGCCGATATGCGGGTAGTTATATACCGTGGGCCCGCAGGTATAAACGCGCGCTTCCCCCTCGTGCACCGGCACGAAGTCTTCCAACTGGCGGGTCAGGCTGTTGAACAGCCTCAGGGGCGGGGTGTGGTCGGATTGCGGCTCGCTCATGGCCTTGCCGGTTGGCGCGGGCCGAGCAAAAGGTCAAGCGGAGAGGGAGGTGGCGGCAGGGAGATGGAGGCGATCGACCCGACCGCCCCCATCCCTCAATTCACTTGGGTGCAGCTGGCGTTGCCGCCGGAGCCGTCGCCGAAGACGTCGTGCCATCCGGGCGCAGCGCGCCCTCGCCCATGCGGCTGGCCGATACCATCTTCAGGCCCTTGTGGCTCTGTGCGGTGAAGGCTTCCACCGTTGCTGGCGCAAGCACGGGGCGCCCGGCGAGAATTCCCATTTTCACGTGACAGTCGGCATATTGCACCTCGTCGGCCTCAACCTCGAGGTTCAGGCTGTTGGTCACTTCGCTGCTCACGGCATAGCTGTGCTTGCGGGGGTCGGCGACCGCGATGAAATATTCACCTGGCGGCAGCGAGCTGACCTTCTTGCCGCCTTCGCTCACCGCGCAGCTGATGCCGCCGCCGATGAAAGTGCCCGAGCGGAAGAACACCACCTCGCCCTTGCCCTTGGGCGGCGCGGGAATAACAATCGCGTCTGCGGCGGGCGCCGCGGTTTCCGCGGCCGATGGCGCGGAAAATCCTGCAACCGCCAATCCCATGGCAGCAAAAAGCGTAGATTGTTTCATTGGGTTGTTTCCTTCGAGGCAATGGCGGCACTCGCCGCCGGCAAAGCACCACTACTGGTGATGAGGGTAAAATCCTCGGCGGTCTTGGCAGCCGCGACACTGCCGCTACGCACCGATACATCGTCGCCCGAGGTAAGCAGTGCGAGGAAGCCCACCCCGGGGATAACCGCGCCCGCGATGCCAAGCCCGTTGGCCGTGCCGATCCGGCTGGTGCCATTTTCCGCCAGATGCATGGAACGAAGCCGCAAATGGTGCCCGCTTATGTCGAGATAGCGCGCCGCCAGAATCAGGATGCCTGAGGAGCCGCTCATCCCGGTGTGCCGGGCCTCGACCACCTCGCCCATGCCGGTGGCGCCAGCGGGCACCAGTTCCTTGCCATCGATAACGATGGCCTCATGCAGGCGGATGGGGAAGGTGTCGCCGGACTTGCTGGTTTTACTGCCCAGATCGGCGCCAATTTCCAACGAGACGGGGGTGAGCGCGGGGACCACCGGCGCGGCGGGCGGAGCGGGCGCGACGGATGCGACAGGCGGCGAAACGGCCGCCGCTGGCGAGAGGCCTTGCGCGCCCGGGGTTGCCCCAGCACCCGGCTGGACACCCACCTGCGCCGCCTGTGCACCCAAAACCGGCAGCACCAACGCCGCGCCAGCAATCCAGATCCGCATGAAGCCCCCGCCCTCGCAAAACCCGTCACCGGCTCTGTCGCGATCCCGGGGTCGAAACCACTTCGGGTTAAAAATCAATGCGGCTTATGCCCGATTCGGGTCAAAAAACCGGCATCAAAAACCCAGGAACTTCACCTGCTCGTCCAGGGCCACGCGGGGGCGTTCGAAAGTGTTCACCGGGTCGTCGGCAACGCGATAGCCGATGGCGATGCCGCAGAAGAAGATATAGTCCTTGTCGGGCACGCCGAGGAAATCCTTGATGACCTTG
>CAIWFP010000195.1 GCA_903911985.1 uncultured Sphingomonadales bacterium | reverse complement strand
GGGGCCTGAAAAGCGCCAATATCCGGGCTTTTGCGTAAGGGGGCGCCAAGATGATCTTACCCGTGAGAAATTATATCCCCGGTTTGGGTGGCCTCGAACGGCTCGGGCTTTGGCTGTGGCTTTGGCTTGGGGGCGGGAGGCTGAACATCACTCCAATAGGGGCCAATGCTGGCCCATCCGGGAAGTTTGACCATGACGATCGGCCATTCCGTTGCCTCCAGCTTTCCTGCCTTGCGGCCTGTTTCAAATTCGCCGGTTGCGGTTGGAGGGGAAACGCGCGGGGGGCTGCAGGTGGGGGCGCAGTTGGGTAGGGGCGCTCGCGTCCGTGTGGGGTTGCGGCCCCGGACCATCCGCCAGCGGGTGGTGTGGTGTCTGGCGGCGCTGAGCGCGGTGGCGGTGGCGCAGTGCGGCGCCTCGTTCCTGCTGGGCCACACGCTGCGCGACATTGGCCGGGTGCAGCACATGCTGTCCGACGTGCGGGTGGCGCAGATGTATGGCGACATGAAGCATGACGGCATTCAGAGCGACATCTTCCGCCTGATCGATGCCACCCAGCGCCACGATGCCGAGCATATCGCCGCCGCGCAGAAGGGTATCACCTTCGATATCGGCGAGATCAACACGACCTATGGCAAGGTTTTTGCCCAGAGCTATGCGCCCGATTTGCAGGCCAAGGTGGAAAAGGTGCGCCAAGATGAGCGCGACTATGTGGAGCAGGCCGGGATCATGGCGCTGCGGCTGCAGACCAACCCCGAGGATTACCACGGGCAGATGGCGCAGTTTACCGATGCCTTCGACCGCTTCGAGCAATCGCAGGCCACGCTGAGCGATGGGCTGAAGGAGGAGGTCGCCGACCGCGACGCGGAGGCAGAAACGGTGACGCGGGTCTCGCTGATCGCGCAGTTGCTCATCATCGCCATGGGCGGGGTGGCAATGGCATGGGCCATGCGGCTGATGCTGAACCAGGTGGTGGCGCCCATCGCCGGGCTGGCCACGCGGATGCAGGCCATGGCGCAGGGCGACTATGGCGCCGAGATTGCCGTGGACGGCAGCGGCGACGAAATCGACCTGATGGCAGGCGCCACCCGCACCTTCCGCCAGACGGCTTTGGCCAAGCAGGTGGCCGATGCCGAAAGCCGCGCCGTGGTGGAAGCCCTGTCCGACGGCATGGCCCGGCTGGCGCGCAAGGATCTGGAGTATCGCATCGACGAGGCCTTTCCCGAGGCCTATGAGGCGCCGCGGTGCAATTTCAATTCGGCGGTGCAGGCGCTGGCCGGGGCGCTGGGGTCGGTGCGGCAGGGGGCGGCTTCGCTCAGCGAATCGATCGGCGAGATCCGCGTGGCCTCGGATGATCTGGCGCAGCGCAACGAGGAGCAGGCCGCCAGCCTTGAGGCGACCTCTGCCGCGATGGGCGAGGTGACGTCGAGCGTGCGCGAGACCGCCGAGGGCGCAGCGCTGGTCAAGATGTCCATCGCCGAGGCGCAAGGCGAGGCGACCGAGGGCGGTGAAGTGGTGGGACGCGCCGTGGAGGCCATGGCCGCCATCGAGCAATCATCGCAGGAAATCGCCCAGATCATCAACCTCATCGACGGGATTGCCTTCCAGACCTACCTGCTGGCGCTGAATGCCGAGGTGGAGGCGGCGCGCGCTGGCGATGCCGGCAAGGGCTTTGCCGTGGTGGCCAATGAGGTGCGTGCGCTGGCGCAGCGTTCGGCCTCGGCCGCGCGCGACATCAAGGAGTTGATCCATACCAGCAGCCAGCAGGTGAACCACGGCGTGGCGCTGGTCGGGGCCACCGGCGAGAAGCTGGGCAAGATTGTCGCGCGGGTGGACGAGATGACCACCCAGATCAACGAAATCGCCAGCGCCGCCGGGCGCCAGTCGGAAAAGCTGGGGCAGGTGAATGCCGCCATGGCCGAAATGGACCGGGTGACCCAGCAGAACGCCGCCATGGTCGAAGAAACCACCGCCGCCACGCGGTCGCTGGCCGAGGAGGCGAGCCAGCTGGCCAAGATGGTCTGCGATTTCCGCACCCGCAGCCCCGGCGGCAGCAATCGCGGCATCAGGGCGGGCCTGGCACACAAGGGCGAGGCGGGCAAACCCCAGTTCGACCGGATGGAGGACTGGGTCGCCGCGCCAAAACCGGCCCGCGTGATGGCGCAGGCGGCCGGGCAGGACTGGTCGAGCTTTTGAGCCTGCCTGTTCGGATGGCCATGACGGCCACGCGCGGCACTTTCTCTCCACGGCACGAAAAGGGCAGGCTTATGGCCTTTGATCACACACCCGAATGGGCCTTGCCGCATCTGCGCCGGCTGCGCCCGGTGCCGCGCTGGCGGCTGCGGCTGGCGGCGGCGCTGGCGTGGGTGCCCGCGCTGGCCGGGATTTCGGCGATGGCGCTGGTGCTGGCACCGGGGGGCGCGCATGCGGCGGCGCTCGATTATGGGCCCGATCCGGCGCCCGAACCGGCGGGTTCCGCCAACTTTCCCCAGACGCCCGGTGCTGTGGCGACGGGTGGGGGCTGGTGGTCGATCCATGGCCAGAGCACGCTGATCGCGCAAGGGATGGTCGAGGCGCATCTGCCTGCTTCCGGACCCGGTGCGGCGCCGCGCCATGATACGCGGGAGAGCTGGAACGCCACTGTATTTGCCGGGGTGGCGCCGTGGAAGGGGGCGGAGCTATGGGCGAACCCGGAGGTGGATCAGGGCTTTGGCCTTGGCGCTTCGCTGGGGGCGCTGGGCGACAGCAATGGCGATTCATACAAGGCCAGCAAGGCCAGGCCCTATTTGCGGCTGCAGCGGCTGTATTTTCGCCAGACGATAGGGCTTGGCGGCGACAATGTGCCATTGGCCAGCGGGCCAAACCAGATGGCGGGATATCAGCGGGCCAACCGGGTTGTGCTGACCATCGGCAAGTTTGGCGCCAGCGATGTGTTTGACACCAACCGCTATGCCCATGATCCGCGCGGGGATTTCCTCAACTGGGCGGTGATTGAAAGCGGGGCCTTTGATTATGCCGCCGACTCCTGGGGCTATTCCTATGGCGCCAGTGCCGAGGTCTATGCCGGGGCGTGGAGCTTGCGGGGCGGGGTGTTCAATCTGTCAAAAGAGCCGGGTGGCACGGTGCTGGATACTGCCTTTGGCCAGAACCAGATTCTGGGCGAGGTGGAACATCGCCATGCCATGGGCGGGCATGGCGGGGCCTTGCGCGTGGGCGTGTGGCGCAGCCAGGGGCGCCTGGCGCGGTTTGACGATGCCATCGCCTGGGGGCTGGACCATGGCATGGCGCCCGATACCGCACAGCTGCGCAAAAAGGCGCGGCGCTGGGGTGGCTATGTTAACATCGAGCAGGAGCTGACCCCGGCGCTGGGGGCCTTTTTGCGGGTGAGCGGGGCCAATGGGGCGATGGCCGCCTATGAGTTTGCCGATATCGACCGTGCCGTATCGGGCGGGGTGGTGGTGTCGGGAGCCTTGTGGCGCAGGCCGCAGGATTCGGCCGGGCTGGCGCTGGCGGTGAATGGGGCATCGGGCGCGCAGAAACGCTATCTGGCGGCGGGGGGATGGGGGTCTTTGCCCGCCGATGGCACGGTGGCCCATGCCGGGGACGAGGTGATCGTGGAGGCCAATTTTGGCTGGCATCCGGGCGGGGCGTTGTGGGGTGGGGCGCTGGCGGTGACGGTGGATTACCAGCTGGTGGTGAACCCCGCCTATAATCGCGACCGGGGGCCGGCGCATGTGTTGGGCTTGCGGGTGCATTGGGGGGTGTGAGGGGGGCTTTACGGATATCAGGGGGCGTGTAATCTTTGGGTATGCGCCGCCTTACCGTTGAAGAGCGAGAGATACGGTCTGGCCGGGGCATCCCCCTTCGCCGCTGGTGGCATTTTCCAGTGCTGTTCATCGCGTTGTCTGCGGCTTCGATAGACACAGGTTTCCTGCATCGCTGTACCGGCTGGCGCCAGATATTGGAACACGGCGGCCGTGGCGGCGCTATTGTGAGGATGCTGCTGACCTATCCTTGCAGCCCCTACCTTTTGACCGGCTCTAAGCTTGAATGGCTGCTGTTCGTGGCCCTTTATCTGCCGCTTCCCTTTGCCTACTTTAATCGGAATTGGATCAAGCGCCATAAGGCCTATTAGGATGTAGTGCGCCAGCGCGAGAAGGAGCAGCGCAGGAAAAAAACTGAGCAGCGCAAGCAACCGAAGGATGGCACGGGCGCTTCATAAAACTTCCATCTATCGCCCCAACGCCACCAATTTGGTGGCGGTCAGGGGGTGGGGTAGGTGATCTTTAGGACTTCCCATTCCTTCTCGCCGCCGGGGAGCTGCACGCGGCGGAGGTCTCCCACAGTGGCGCCGCGCAGGGCGCGGGACAGGGGGGCGCTCCAGCCGATGCGGTGGGCGCTGGCGTCCTGCTCGTCGTCACCCACAAGGGTGAGAGTGCGGTGGTTGTCGTCTTCATCCGCAATCGTGACGGTGGCGCCGAACCAGACGCGGGTCTGATCCTCCTGACGGGCCGGATCGATGACGCGGACCGCCTTCATGCGGCGGGCGAGATGGGCGCATTCGCGGTCGATCTCGCGCAGGCGCTTGCGGCCATAAAGGTAATCGCCATTCTCGCTGCGGTCGCCATTGCCCGCCGCCCAGCTGACAATCTCGACAATCGCCGGGCGCTCGGTGCCCAGCAGATGATCGTAGCGGGCGCGCAGGGCGGCCATGCCCGGTGGGGTGATGGGCGGGCCCTGATTGGGGTTGGTGGCGTCGGTCATGGTGGTGTTTAGGCGGTTTGAAGGGATAGTGGGAAGGGGAAGAATAGATGCGAGGGACTCGTCCCTCGCGCTCCTATAAATGTCTGTGTCGCGCCCAGGGTTCAGCCTTGCGCAACGCCGCC
>CAIWFP010000194.1 GCA_903911985.1 uncultured Sphingomonadales bacterium | reverse complement strand
TTGCCCTCGGCATCGCCGGGGTACCAGTTCTGTACGGTGGAATACTTGATCTCGGCATCGTCGAGCGCGACCAGTTCGACCACGGCGGCGTGGAGCTGGTTTTCGTCGCGCATGGGCGCGGTGCAGCCTTCGAGGTAGCTGACATAGCTGCCCTTGTCGGCCACGATCAGCGTGCGTTCGAACTGGCCGGTGTTTTCGGCATTGATACGGAAATAGGTGCTGAGTTCCATCGGGCAGCGCACGCCCTCGGGAATGTAGACGAAGGTGCCGTCGGAAAAGACCGCGCAGTTGAGCGCGGCGAAGAAATTGTCGTGCATGGGCACCACGCGCCCCAGCCACTTCTTCACCATCTCCGGGAATTCGCGCAGCGCCTCGGAAATCGAGCGGAAGATGACGCCCGCCTCCTCCAGCTCCTTGCGGAAGGTGGTGGCGACGGAGACGCTATCGAACACCGCGTCCACCGCGATCTTGCGACTTCCGGTGACTCCGGCAAGCACTTCCTGCTCGGCGATGGGAATGCCCAGCTTTTCGTAAACGCGCAAGATTTCGGGGTCGACCTCGTCCAGCGAGGCCAGCTCCTTCTTCACCTTGGGCGCGGCGTAGTAAAAGGCGTCCTGATAGTCGATCGGCGGGATGTTCAGCTTGGCCCATTCAGGGTTAGGCATGGTCAGCCAGTGGCGATAGGCCTTCAGGCGAAACTCCAGCATCCACTCCGGCTCGTTCTTCTTGGCCGAAATGAAGCGCACGGTGTCTTCGCTGAGGCCCTTGGGCGCATAGTCGGTTTCAATGTCCGACGACCAGCCATGCTCGTAATCGGCCACCTTGGCGGCGGCATCATGCGCGGCCTGATCACGCAAGGGGGCATCCGTGTTGTCGGTCACTGCGCTGCCTCCAGCTGATGGGCGGCTGGGGCGTGGGCAGGCGGGACAGCCGCCTCCACCCCGCGCACCAGACGGCTGAGCGGCACATCGGCCAGCGCCCCGCGCATCGCCGCATTCACCACGCCCCAGTGCGGGCGCACATGGCAGGCCTCCTCCAGCGAGCAATCGCTGCGCGATTCGCCTCCCTCGGAACCCTTGGTGCAGGCGGTCAGCGCGATCGGCCCCTCCACCGCCTCGATAATCTCGGCCAGATTGATCGCCGCCGCCGGACGCGCGAGCCTGAGGCCCCCACCCGCCCCGCGCGTCGAACGCAGCAGCCCCGCCGCCACCAGACGGCTAACCAGCTTTTGCACGGTGGGCGCGGGCAAGCCGGTCTCCTCGGCCAGAATGCTGGCGTTAAACGGCGGGCGACGCTTTGCCCCCGGCAAAGGCGCAGGGCTGGTGCCGCAGTGGCGGGCGGCGGCGGTCATTGCCACAACGGCATAATCGGCCATGCTGGAAAGGCGCATCGGGGGTGCCTGCTTAAAATCGGATTGAATTGGTCTGGTTTTAGATAGGCGCGTGGGAACCGGCTGGCAAGAGCGTTTAGAGAGGTTTAGTTTCGCAGGGGCTAGCCCCTGCACCCCTTCCCTGTCAGCGTTCCGCATCAGTTCGGCCGTGGCGCAAGGCCCCGGCGCAGCAGGCTGTTAAAGCCGCTTCGCGGCAAGGCACGAGGCCGAACCGGGGCGCCAAGGCCGACAGCTATGGGGTTTGGGGCCTAAGGCCCCGGGTCTATCCCCTTGCCAGCCCTTGCCCCTCGCCCCTTTGCGCCTTAGTCGGAGCGCCATGCTTTATTCCCTGCTCCGTCCGCTGCTTTACCGCCTTGATGCCGAAACCGCCCATGGCTTGGCGCTGTCGGTGCTGAAATTTATGCCGCGCCGCGCCGCGCCTTCTTCCGGCCCACTGTCCACCAGCGTGGCGGGGATCCATTTTCCCAACCCTGTCGGCATGGCGGCCGGTTTCGACAAGGACGGCGAAGTGCCAGACGCGCTGCTCGGCCTCGGCTTTGGCTTTGCCGAGGTGGGCTCGATCACCCCCTTGCCGCAGGCGGGCAACCCCCGCCCCCGCCTGTTCCGGCTGGTGGAGGATCGCGCGGTGATCAACCGCATGGGCTTTAACAATGGCGGCGGCGAGGTGGCCGCCCAAAGGCTGGCGGCGCGATTGGGCAATCCCGGTGTGGTGGGCATCAACATTGGCGCCAACAAGGATTCCGCTGACCGCATCGCCGATTACGCCACCATGGCCGCACTCATGGCGCCGCTAGCCAGTTATCTGGCCGTCAACGTGAGCAGCCCCAACACCCCGGGGCTGCGTGCCCTGCAGGACGAAGGCGCGCTGGCGGGTTTGCTCGATGGTGTATTGGCCGCCCGGGGCCAGGGGCCATCTGCCCCGCCGGTGTTCCTCAAAGTGGCGCCCGATCTGCAGCCCGCTGATATCGACGCCATTGCCCGCATCGCCATCGACAAGAACCTTGGCGGGCTGATCGTCTCGAATACCACCATCACCCGCCCGCCCCTCGCCTCTGCCCATGCCGGCGAGGCGGGAGGCCTGTCGGGCGCGCCGCTGAAGGCGCTGGCGCTGACCACCTTGCGCAGCTTCCGCAAGGCCACTGGCGGCGCGGTGCCGCTGGTGGGCGCGGGCGGCATCGCCACGGCCGAGGATGCGTGGGAGCGCATCCGCGCCGGGGCCAGCCTCGTGCAGCTATACAGCGCGATGGTCTATGAAGGGCCGGGCATCGCGCGGCGGATCACGGCGGGGCTGGAGGCGCTGATGCGGCGGGACGGTTTTGCCACTATCGCCGAGGCTGTGGGCAGCGAATAATTGGGTTGCGGGTGATTGGGCGGAAATGGCGAGGCTCGGGGCCTTGGGCCCCAAACCCCATTACTGCATTGCCCAGCCCTAACCTCTCGGCCTTGCGCCTCACGGCAATGCGGCTCCAGGGAGCTGCGGCAAAGGCAGAGGCCGCCATGGACACGCTGCGAACTCCCCCCTTTCCCCGCCCCCCTTTTGCGCCCTATACCACCCCCATAATACGGGGCAGAGGAACCAGCGTGCGGCTTTTCGATTTTGACTCCTGCCCGAATCTCGTCGCGATGTTTCTAGCCCGCGCCGACGAGCTGGGCGACCGCCCCTTCCTGTGGTCCAAGCGCGATGGGCGCTGGCAAAGCCTGAGCTGGGCCGAGGCGGCAGATCGCGTTTGCCTGCTGGCGGAAGGGCTGCGACGCCTCGGCATTGGCACCGGCAGCAGGGCCGAGGGGCGCGACCGGGTGATGCTGGTTGCCGAGAACCGCCCCGAATGGGCCATCGCCGATCTGGCGATCATGGCCGCGGGGGCGATTACCGTGCCCGCCTATACCACCAACACCACCCGCGATCATGTCCATGTGCTGGAAAACTCGGGCGCGCGGGCGGTTATCGTCTCCACTGCCAAGCTGGCCAAACCGCTGCTGCCCGCCGTGCTCTCGTCGGGCGAGGCGAGCCATGTCATCGGCATGGAGCCGCTGGGCGCGACTCAGGCGGGCGCGGTGGAATATCCCGGGTGGGAGGCCCTGCTTTCGGGCGACGCGGTTGCCGCCCGTACCGCCGTTGACGCGCGGATCAGCGCCATCACCCGCGACGACATCGCCTGCCTTATCTATACCAGCGGCACCGGCGGCGCCCCGCGCGGGGTGATGCAGCACCACGGCGCCCTGCTGCGCAATGTGGATGGCGTCCACCGCCTGCTGGTGGAGGATTTCAATCTGGGGGACGAGGTGTTCCTCTCCTTCCTGCCGCTCTCCCACTCCTATGAGCACACCGCCGGGCAGCATCTGCCCATCGGCCTTGGCGCCCAGATCTACTACGCCGAAGGGCTGGACAAGCTTTCCAGCAATATCGAGGAGGTGCGCCCCACCGTGATGGTGGTGGTGCCGCGCCTTTTCGAGGTGATGCGCACACGGATCATCCATCAGGTGGAGAAACAGGGCAGTCTCGCGCGGCTGTTGCTGGACAGGGCGACGGCGCTGAGCCAGCGGCGGCAAAAGGGTGTCCATCATCTGCTCGACTGGCCGCTGGACCGCCTGCTGGAACATACGCTGCGCCCCAAGATCCGCGCGCGCTTCGGTGGGCGAATCAAGGCGATGGTCTCGGGCGGAGCGCCGCTCAACCCCGAGGTCGGCGCCTTCTTTGCCGGGCTCGGCCTCACCATGCTGCAGGGTTATGGCCAGACGGAAACCGGCCCCATTGTCAGCGTCACCCGCCCTTCCGCCGGGCTCAAGCTCGATACGGTGGGGCCGCCGATGAAGGGCGTGCGGGTCAGGATCGCCGAGGATGGCGAAATCCTCGTCGCGGGCGAGCTGGTGATGAAGGGCTATTGGCGGGCCGAGGCCGAAACCGCGCGCGTGATCATCGCCGGGCCGGAGGGCCCCGATTATGGCCCCTGGCTGCACACCGGCGACATCGGCCACTTCGACGAGGCCGGGCGCATCGTCATCACCGACCGCAAGAAGGACATGATCGTCAACGACAAGGGCGACAATATCAGCCCCCAGAAGCTGGAAGGCATGCTGACCCTGCAACCGGAAATCGCGCAGGCGATGGTGAGCGGCGACAGGCGGCCCTATCTCGTGGGCCTCGTGGTGCCCGATGCCGAATGGGCCCTGGCATGGGCCCGGGCCGAGGGCGAGAAATTCGATATGGCCGCGCTGCAGGGCCTGCCCGCTTTCCGCAGCTGTATTCGGGCGGCGGTAGACCGGGTGAACGAGGACCTGTCGGTTATCGAGAAGATCCGCCAGTTCGCCTTTGCCGACGAACCGTTCTCGATCGACAATGAGGAAATGACCCCCAGCCTCAAAATCCGCCGCCACAAGATAAAGGAGCGTTATGGCGAGAGGCTGGAGGGGCTGTATCGAGGCTGAGAAGGCGGTTCAGTTGTGCGGAACGCTCAGCATGCCGGCACGTTGCGCCGGGAGGGGAATTAGCCCGGCAGCGCCCTGCATGCGGTGAAATTCCATAACCACGCTATAGCTCACCGGCGCCGAGCAGGAGGCCCGCTCGCCCGGCCCGCCGTTATCCAGCGCCCAGTCGCATAGCTGCACCGTGTGGTGTCCACCCGAGCGCGCCGCTGGCGGCAGGGTAAGGATCGCCGTCCCCTTCCCGCTTTCGCCCACCACAATCGTGGCGTCGGTAAAGGCGTTGCCGTCGATCCGGGCATTGGCGGTATTGTCCAGCCCGGTCGCCGCCAGCCGCAGACCCCAATCGGACTGGTCAGCATTGTAGGTGGTTTTCGACTGGGCGGTGATGACCGGCGCCGTCTGGCTGCGCGCGAAGGGCACGACCAATGTGTTCGACACACCCTTGTAACCCCACGGCAGGGTGACATGCGCGCGGGCATATAGCTTCAACCCGTCACGCCAGCCGGGCAGGGTGAGGTAATTCACCTGAATGACTAACTCGCCGGGCCCGGCTGCATTGATGACACACCCCTGCTGGAACGAGCCGGGCGCATTGGTACACAGCACCGGCGTCTGCAGCCCCGCGTCTGTCTCCACCTGCAATTCCAGCTGATAGAACTCCGAGGCGTGGGTGTTGATGTAGTACTGGTTGGTTGCGGCCTGCGCCGGGGTTGGCTCCAGATCGGAGCCGTAGAAGATGAAGCCCGGACTGCGCCCCGGATCGGCAGGCGCAATGCGCGGCGTCGCGGAATTGAGATGTGGATGGGGCACCGCATCGGCCAGGGCGGGCGACGCGGAACACAGCGCAAGGGCGAGAATGGGCAGATGGCGCATCAGGGCTCTCCAACCAGTATAGCTGCCCATCGCTTTATGCTCTCTGCCACGCGGCGCCATTGCTTTTGCGCAAATTGGCGTTTGGGCGGGAGGCCGGACAGCTCTAACCCCGGTG
>CAIWFP010000193.1 GCA_903911985.1 uncultured Sphingomonadales bacterium | reverse complement strand
CCCAACCCCCACACCGACTCCGACGCCCACTCCAACCCCGACCCCAACCCCCACTCCAACTCCGACGCCCACACCAACCCCCACACCCACCCCCACACCAACCCCCCCACCAACCCCAACCGGCCCGCTCCGCTCCACCTCGGCCACGATCGGCGGCACCCCGTCGGCGATCACCGCCACGCTCAACACCAGCCTGTTCGGCAGAATCACCAACCTCGTCGCCGGACCCAACGGAACCGCGACGATACAGATCGCCACCCCCGGCGGCATTGTTTCGGTTGCCACCACCAACAACACCGACACCGGCACCGCCGCCGGTCAATCGAATGTCAGCGCGGGCGATTTCAACATCACCTCCAGCACCGATTCCCATATCACCACCTCGGGCGGCGGCAGCTATGAAGGCTTCGCCAATACCATCGGCCTCAACTACGCCACCTTCGGAGACTGGAGCCTCACCGCCTGCTCAAACACCTCCACCACCGGCTGCCTGCCGACCTATGTCGGCACCTTCGGCGGTGCCAAGGCGGGCGGCCTGCCCACCGCCACCATGCCCACCACCGGCAGCGCCACCTACACCGGCGGCGCCGTGGGCTATGTCGGCCAAACCAAGGGCACCACGGTCAGCAGCCACGCGGCACAGTTCTGGGGCAGCTCCAGCCTCACCGCCAATTTCGCCACCCACGCCATCACCGGCTCCATCACCGGCATCACCGCCTGGAGCGTGGGCAACGGCGGCTCCGGCCAAACCAACCTCGGCTCGATCAACAATATCAGCCTCACCGGCACGATCAGCGGCGCCGCCTTCACCGGCACCACCAGCGCCAGCACCACCGCGGGCACGGCCTTCAACATCACCGGCGCCACCGGCAGCCTGTCCGGCGGTTTCTACGGCCCCACCGCCAACGAGGTCGCGGGCGTCTTCACCCTCAGTGGCGGCACCAACGGCACCACGCTGCTGGGCTCCTTCGGCGCCAAGCAGCCCGCCCTGTCCGATCGTCGCCTGAAGACCGACATCACCCCGGCCGGCACCCTGCCCAATGGGTTGCGCCTGTTCAGCTGGCGTTATCTGGGCGGCACCCACCGCTTCACCGGCGTCATGGCGCAGGATCTTCTGGCCGACGCCCGCTTCGCCGCCTCGGTTCATCAGGACAGCGACGGCCTGATGCGCGTGGATTACGCCAGCATCGGCTATACCCCCGCCGACATGGCCACCATGCAGGCCGAAGGCGAGGCCGCCGTCACCCGCTACCGCGCCACGCGCCACTAGGCACCGATCCCCAGTCACCCCGGGCCACCACCCGGGGTGATGCCCCCCATCACGCCCCTCATCGCGCGGCAAAACCCCCGCCCAATTTTGACATTTCCCCTTGCATTGGGCGCCAAACTGGCTCTGCTTACCGTTGACGAAGGGGCCCCCACCCATCGCCGCCGAACCGAGGAGTAAGGCCATGCACAAAATCATTCTCGCCGCCCTGCTGGGCGCCGCCACCCTGCCCGCCGCCATTCTGCCCGCCGCCCCGGCGCTTGCCGATCAACCGGTATGGAGCCAGAGCCAGCACGACGACCACAGCCAGAACGACTGGCACGACCGCAAGGGCGAATATGATCGCCGCAACGATCAATACCGCCAGGACGACCGTCGCCACGACGATTACCGCCATGATGATTATCGGCACGACGACTACCGCCACGACGACTACCGGCACGACGATCGCCCCCCCCCCATGGCAGCCTATGACTCCCACGGCCGCTATCGCGATCCGCGCCCCCTTCGCCGCGACGATCACATCTGGCGCGGCCGCGACGGACGCTATCACTGCCGCCGCGACAACGGCACCGATGGGCTGATCATCGGCGCGGCGATGGGCGCTCTGGTGGGCCGCTCGCTGGATAATGGCCGCGACCGCACCATTGGCACCCTGCTTGGCGCCGCTGGCGGCGGTCTGCTTGGCCAGTCGATCGATCGCGGCAATTTGCGCTGCCGCTAAACCTCAACCACTTCCCCGCTCCGGCCACCCCAAAGGGCCGGGGTTGGGGGCCGGGGTTGGGGGGGGCGGGCGCCGCACCGGACCGCCCCACCCCCGCCGTCCATGCAAAGCCTATTCCCTCACCCTCGCCAATGTGCTTGAGGGGGGCGCATGTTGCCATCTGTTCTCATCACCGGCGGGGCCAAGCGCATCGGCGCACAGATCGCCCGGGCCTATGCCGATGCCGGCTGGCACGTGGTCATCCATTACGGGCAAAGCCGGGCCGATGCCGAGGCGCTGGCCGCCACCCTGCCCTCGGCCCAATGCGTCGCCTGCGACCTTGAGGATGGCGATGCCGCCGTGGCGATGGTCCGCTCGCTGGCGGAATCCCTGCCGAATTGGCGGGTCCTCATCAACAGCGCGGCGGTGTTCCACTTCGATTCCGCCGCCGCCATAGACCCAGCCGTCTTTGCCGAGGCGATTACGGTCAATGCCGAAACCCCCGCGCGCATGGCGCAAACCTTCCTCTCCCTGCCTGCCACCGGCCATGCGCAGGGGCGCCGCGTCATCAACATCCTCGACATGAAGCTGGCCAACCCCAACCCGGATTTCTTCAGCTACACGATGAGCAAGCACGCGCTGGCCTCCACGGTCAAAACCCTCGCCATGGGCCTCGCCCGCCCGGAAGACCGCGTCTACGGCCTCGCCCCCGGCGCCCTGCTCCCCAGCTTCGATCAGCAGGCGGACGAACACCTCACCTCCGGCCGCATGAACCTGCTGAACCGCCTCACCACCCCGCGCGAACTCGCCGAGGCGGCCCTGTTCCTGAGCGAGGGCTGGCTGGCCAGCGGCGAAACCCTGTTCATAGATTCCGGCCAGCACCTCCTCGCCCAACCGCGCGATGTCCTCTATCTCGCCCGTGCCCTGTGAGCCTGCCCATGCTGCATATGCCACCCCAATTGCTCATCGCCGCCACCAGCGCGGGCGCCGTGGCGCTGGCGGAGATCGGCGACAAAACGATGCTGCTGGCAATCCTGCTGGCGAGCCGCTTTCGCCAGCCATGGCGCATCGTCGCCGGCATCTTCTGCGCCACGGTAGCCAACCACCTGCTGGCCGCTTTCGTGGGCAGCACCGTCGCGGGCCTCCTCACGGCCAGGCCCTTCCGCCTCGCCGTCGGCGCGGGCTTCATCGCCATGGCCATCTGGACCCTCATCCCCGACCGGCTCGACGACGACGAGACCCCAAAGCCCGCCGGCAAACATGGTGCCTTCCTCACCACCCTGGTCACCTTCTTCCTCGTGGAAATGGGCGACAAGACCCAAATCGCCACCATCGCCCTGGCGGCCCATTTCCACGACATCGCCTCGGTCGCGGCGGGCACCACCCTCGGCATGATGCTGGCCGACGCCCCGGCGGTATTCCTCGGCGAGGCACTGGTGCGCCACATCTCCCTGCGCGCGGCCCGCATCTGCGCGGCGGTGCTGTTCGCCGGGCTGGGGGTGTGGCAGCTCGCGGCAGTGCTGCGTTAGGGAGCAAGTTGAGGAAGGCGAAAGGTGCGAGGGACTCGTTTGATGTGCCGGTTTACCCTGTAATTCGGTTGGCGCTTATGTGCCGATTTACCCTGTAAATCGGTTGGCCCTCGCGCTCCCAAACCTGTCAGCGTTAACGCCATGGGCTCGGCCTCGCGCCACACCTCCGCGCCGCAGGCCGTAAAACCAGCCTCCCGTCAAAGCGCCCCCCCAACAGAACAT
>CAIWFP010000192.1 GCA_903911985.1 uncultured Sphingomonadales bacterium | reverse complement strand
GGCTTCGCGCAACCAAAATGACAAGCGCGAGGGGATTACCCCTCGCATCTTATTCATTTGATCTTGGATGAATTTTTACTTCGCGCGTTCCACGTGCTCGAAGTCCAGTTCCACCGGCGTGGCGCGACCGAAGATCGACACCGACACCTTGACCCGGCTCTTGTCGAAATCGAGTTCCTCGACGATGCCGTTGAAGCTGGCGAAAGGCCCGTCGAGCACCTTGACCGCATCGCCGATTTCGTAATTGACGGTGACGTGCTTCTTGACCTGCGTGGCTGCCTGTTCGCGCGCGCCGAAGTAGCGGGCGGCGTCACGGTCGGAAATGGCCTGCGGCTTGCCATTCGGCCCGAGGAAGCCGGTGACTTTCGCGGTGTTCTTGACGAGGTGATAGACATCGTCGTTCATCGCCAGCTTGGCCAGCACATAGCCGGGCATGGTCTTGCGCTCGACCTGGATCTTCTTGCCGCGCTTGACCTCGGTCACCTGCTCAGACGGCACTTCCACCGCCTCGACCAACTGCGACAGACCCAGCCGTTCGGCTTCGGTCAGGATGGCTTCCTTCACCTTGTTCTCGAAGCCGGAATAGGCGTGGATGATATACCAGCGGGCCATGTGTGTCTCTTATGCTTGTGCGAAATGGGTAGGAAACGAAGCGGCGCGGGAGGCTGTAATCAGCGCCCCCCGATCACGCGAGGATCACGCGAGCGTGAGCAGCCAGCGCACCAGCGCGCCAAAGGCCGAATCAATGCCGAGGAAGAACACCGCGAGGATGGTCATCAGGATGCCGACGAAAATGCCCGTCGTGGTGGTTTCCTGGCGGGTGGGCCAAACCACCTTGTTGGCTTCCACCCGCACCTGACGGATGAATTCGCCCGGGGTGATTTTCGTCTTTGCAGCAGGCTCGCTCATGATCATTGTCCTTGGCGGTCGTCGCTATAACAGGGTCCGCCGCCATGGGGGGTTCGCCGCCCCGGAAGAGTTCCGGGAGGGGCTGGCCTTGCTCCAATGTCGGGGAGATGGCGGTGATTTAGCCGGGCTCTACCGATTTTGCAAGACGGGGGGCCGGTTTTGCCAGACGGGCGAGCAGGGAATGCCCCTCGCGCCACACCACCTGCGCCCCGGCGGGCATGGTGTCGGGCTCGCGGGCGCCGACATACCACAGGTAATCGGCGTCCTCGGCCGGCGCGAAACTGGCCATGTCCACCGGTTGCTCGTCGCCCAGAATCACCCGCTGCGACGGGTCCACCGCAAAGGGCTGATTGAGATGCAGCATGTGAATATGCGGCACGGCGAAATTGGCATTGGTCAGGCAATCGCGGCGCACGGCGGCATAGGCGCCGATATGCTCGAAGTGGTCAAGCCGCCAGTCGGCCGCCGGCACTACCACCGCCGAGGCCACCCGGCAGCCGCGCGGCAGATGATCAAGCGCCGTCAGCAACCGCGCCGTTTCCGCCGAATCCGCCTGCCACGACAAGGTGGTGACCACCAGCCGCACCAGATAGAGCAGCGGCGCGAGGGACATGACCCACACCGGCGCATCCCGCCCCGTCCCCTGGCCGCCATCCCAGTCGATCGACAGACAGGTCACCAGCAAACCGGCGGTAATCATCCGGTAATCGGCAAAATCCCCACCCGAGATATGGCGCGGCATCAGCACCGCTATCACCAGCAGCAGGGCGCCGCCCCAGCCCAGCCGCCCGTCGATCCGCCGTTTCAACGAGGCCAGACCCAGCATCAGCCAGACAAGGTCGAGGCTACGGCGATCAAGCTGGTAATTGCTGTCACGCATCGCCGCCAGCCAGATGTAGCGTTTGAAGCCCCAGACACTGTCGCCATAGGAGAATTCGCCACTGGTGCCCGCGCCCAGCAGCCAGCGGCCAAACAGCAGCGGAATCAACGGCAGGGCCAGCGGCCAGCAGGCCGGAAGCGCGCGCCAGTTGCCGCGTTGCTGCCATTCATAGCCCAGCACCATGACCCCCAGCATGCCCCAGGCCGAAAGGTGGCACAGCCACACCACCAGCCCCACCGGCAGATAGAGCGCCCAGCGCCAGCGCCGATCCTCCCACAGCACCCAGCCGGCAAAGGCCCATAGCGCCACCGCCTGCCCCAGCCCGAAGTTGATCAGCCCGGTCAACAGCATCGGCCCCCAGATCATCGGGAAGGCGAGGAAGGAGGCGATCGTCACGCGCCCGCGCAGCACCACATCAACCGCGATGATCCCAAGCCCCGTGAGCACCGCGATCAGCCCGACGATAATCCGCCCACCCGCCTCCAGCCCGAAAATCGCCGCGAATGGCCGGATGAGGATGTCGACACCCAGATTGCCCGTCCAGGCCCAGGTGAAGCCGTAATAGCGGGCAAGTTCCGCATTATGCCCGCCATCCAGCATCACGTGATAACGCGCGAGGTGGGCGGGATAATCGCTCATCTGCGGATAGCGCGCCACCAGCACCGGCAGACACGACAGCAGCGCCAAAACAATGGCGGACCAGAAAGTGACGCGATTGCGGGAGGTGTTAAGGATCATCATTGCCCCGTGAGTGACCAGAAGACCATCTGGCCCAGAAGAAATGCGGCGGCGGCTTTGGCCAACACCGGATCGGCGGTGGCGAACCGCCGCCGGATCAAGCCGACCAGCGCCTCGCTTGCCGCGTCATGACCACAGGCTGCGGCCATCTTGCCAACGCGCCGTGTTGGCTGGCCGTTCATCAGACTTTCGAAATCCTGCTGCGTAAAATGGCTGTCGCTGCGCCGAATCGCGGTGCCCATGCAGGTGAGAGGCTTTTCGATGATCGCTGCCAGCGCATCCCTCTCGCGATTGTCCGTCAGCCAGCCGAGATAGAACTTCATCTGACGTTCGGGCCGAAAACTCAGCGTCTGGTGGCGAAACCCTCGCGCCTCACCCCAATGCCCGGCGATGATGGCACGCAATTGCCTCTCGGCAACACCGCTTTCGCGCATGGCGCGGTCGTTGAATTCCGGCGGCACGGGAAAGCTTTTTCCCGGCAGGCCGAGTTCGGCGAACGCCCGCGCATGGGCCTCGTCCCACAGGGGGAGTACCTCATCGGAACAGTCATGGGTCACGGCTTCAAGATAGCTGGCGTTGTGCCCCAGCGCGTCATCGCCGACCGAGGCATAGTCCGGCCCCTGCGCCACAAACGCCATGCACTGGGCCAGCGGGGCCCAATCGGCAGACGCGGCGCTAGCTGCGGGACTGGCGACAACTGCGGGACTGGCGGCAGCGGCGGCGATCAAAGCCAGCGAGGCGATCAGCGCGGCCAACGGAGTCCTTTCGCGGGGCAATCGCGGGGAAAT
>CAIWFP010000191.1 GCA_903911985.1 uncultured Sphingomonadales bacterium | reverse complement strand
TGTGAAGACGCCCGGCGACATCGCCGATCAGTACAACAGCTTCCTCGATTGCGAGGAGGTTGATGCCACCACCCTTGGCCACGGCGATGTCCTCATCAGCCGCGATGGCAAGCTGCTGCGCCCCAAGCGCCTTCCCTCGAACCTGTTCCAGTTCCGCTCGGGCACTGGCGAGGACCGCTGCGTTCTGGACTGCATCACCTCGCTGCAGAATGGCGCCGACCTGCTGTGGATCGAGACCGAGAAGCCGCACATCGGCCAGATCGGTGGCATGGTGAACCGCATCCGCGAGGTCGTCCCCAATGCCAAGCTGGTCTATAACAACTCGCCCAGCTTCAACTGGACGCTGAACTTCCGCCAGCAGGTTTTCGACGCCTGGGTTGCCGAGGGCAAGGACGTTTCGGCCTTTGACCGCGCGCGCCTGATGAGCGTGGACTATGACGGCACCGCGCTGGCTGACGAGGCCGACGAGCGCATCCGCACCTTCCAGCGCGACGCGGCGGCGCAGGCCGGCATCTTCCACCACCTGATCACCCTGCCCACCTATCACACGGCCGCGCTCAGCACCGACAACCTTGCCAGGGAATACTTCGGCGAGCAGGCCATGCTGGGCTACATCAAGGGCGTGCAGCGTCAGGAAATCCGTCAGGGCATCGCCTGTGTTCGCCACCAGAACATGTCGGGCAGCGACATCGGTGACGATCACAAGGAATATTTCGCCGGCGAGGCCGCGCTGAAGGCTGGCGGTGCGCACAACACGATGAACCAGTTCGCGGCGGCCTGAAGCCGCGCAAAAGAAGAACCCGGCCCGGGTTGTTAACCGTCTGAAGAGTGGCTTGCGCTATGCAATGCGCAAGGCCACTCCGGTCGGCCCCACCCCTGAAAGTGCGGCGCAATTCCGCGCCCCAATTCTGCACCTAAATGAGGAGCCAAAACGATGAGCGAACCCGCCCGTGCCCGCGCCGTCCTCTCTACCGAGGACTTCAAGCTGATCCGTGAAGCTGTGCTGTTTTACCTGAAGGCCCATGAAGATGCGCCCGAATCGGTGAAATTTTCGAATCTTTATCACCGCCTTGGCTCTGCCGCCGGGCGCTGATGCAACGCTCTCCTGGGGAGGAGAACCCGGCCCGTCGCACCCCGTGTGCGGCGGGCCATTTTTTCGCCTATTTCACACAGCTGCCGAGCAGGGCCATTGCCCGGTCGCGCGCCGCCCGTTCGGCCAGCAGCGCGCTGGCGAGAATGGCCGCATCGTGGCGCGCCTCGCCATTCAGCTGCGCGCCGACCGGGTTGGGGGCCACCGGCAGGTCTTCACGGGCAAAACAGGCCACCGGCACCGCCCTGTCGACCGTGACGATCCGGGGATGGTCCGCAAGATCGGCGCGCGGCGGATGGGCCAGCGCGCACCCCGAAAGCGCCGCGGGCAGCACCAGCAGCATGGCGCCCAGCACCATTCTGGCGAGAACCCCCAGTAGGCGCGGCAAGCCGACGGGCTCGGGGCGGGCTGGAAAGGGCCAACCCCCGGCGTTCACAGCACATTCCTCGCGGCCATCACCACCTCGGGCGTGCGGCATCCGCTGCCTTCCGCTGGCAGGCTCGCGGCTTTCCGAATCTTTTCCGCCATCTGGGTTAGCCTGGAATCGCGGGCATCGGCGGCCACCAGTGCCGCCCGGGCCCCCGCCGCGCGGGCTTTCCCGGCGCGGGACAGGCCCTCAATGCTGGCGTTCTGGCTTGCCAGCGCGGCGCGCAGCGTGCCGGTGGCCCGGCTCTCGGCTTGAAACGCGGCCTGCTCGGCGGCAAGTGCCGCATGCCACTGCGCCACTTGCCGGGCATCGCGTGCGGCCATGGCATCGCGCTCGTGCCACTGCCACAGATTGAGCAGTGTGGCACCGATCAGCGCGCTCAACACCACATGCAGCGGGCTTTGTCCCACCCAATTGGCCACGGCTGAGATGCTGCCGGTAAAGCGCCTCCACCAGCGCGACGCCCCGGCCATCAGCCAGATCGATTCAAACATGAGCGTTCTCCCGAGGTTTCGGGCGACGGGCCACGGCGAGGCCGGGCCGGAATATCACCCAAAATGACACTATTTGTCGCAGTATGATCCATATGGGTAAATTATCGGGCTGGTTGTAGGAAAGCCCTTTCGCGCGGGCGGCACCAATCCAACGAGATTTCGCCCCCGATTCCAGCGTCGACCCGGCCGGCCCCCGCTAAACCACTTAGGCGTTGCGCATCTCAAAACTAACCACCGTTGCTCTATCTCCGGGGCGGCAGGAGGCATGCATGACTATCGAGCGCAGGATCAAATTTGGCGGGCTGGCAATTCAGCTGGGCATGCTGGTGGCGGTGGCCATCGGCGGCTATGAATTTGAAACCGTGCGCTTTGGCGGCACGGTCCACCACCAGAATCAGCTCATCAGCGATCTGATCGGCGATATCCTGCCGCCGCCCGAATATGTCCTCGAAGCCTATATGGAGACCACCAAGCTGATCGAGCAGCCCGCAACCTACACCCAGCGCCGCGCCCGGCTGGCCGATCTGGAATCGCAATTCAACGACCGCGAGAAATACTGGCGCGCCTCCGATCTCGATCCGCGCCTGCAAAAGATCATGCGGGAAGATGCCGCCCCCGCCGCCCACCTGTTCTGGGCCGATGTCGACCAGCGCCTGCTGCCCGCCAT
Organism: uncultured Sphingomonadales bacterium; assembly: GCA_903911985.1. Taxonomy (GTDB): domain Bacteria; phylum Pseudomonadota; class Alphaproteobacteria; order Sphingomonadales; family Sphingomonadaceae; genus Novosphingobium. Next base: position 4,162 of record CAIWFP010000191.1, on the reverse strand, counting down.
CGCCCGCCACGACCTGCCCGCCGCCCAAGCCGCCTATGCCAGCGCCGAGGCGCATTATCAGGCCCACCGTCACGGTATTGACGCGCTGGTCAGCGCCTCGAACGATGAGCAGGCCAGCCTCGCCACCAGCACCCGCCAGCGTATCCGTGCCGCCGCCGCCGTCGTTCTTGCGCTGGTGGTGGCTCTTTTCGCCGCGGTTTCGCTTGGCCTGCGCTACATCAAGCGCGCCACGCTCGATCCGCTGCGGGTCATCATCGACGCGCTCAAGAAGTTGGCGGCTGGCGACAACTCGGCCCACATCGACATGCCCCCGCGCGACAATGAGATTGGCGAGCTGACCACGGTGTTCAACGATTTCCGCGCCCGGCTGGAGGCATCCGCCCGCGATCGCGAGGCGCAGACCGGGCTGATCGTCGCCTCCATCGGCGAGGGGCTGTCGCGCCTGTCGCAGGGTGATCTCACCGTGCGGATAACGCAAGGGCTGGAGGGGCCCTTCGCCAAGCTCGAATCCGATTTCAACGCCGCCGTCAGCGCGCTGCAGGCCACGCTGGAACGTGTCGCCCGCGCCACCGCAAACGTCGGCAGCGGCACGGCCGAGATCCAGGAATCCTCCGCGCATCTGGCCACCCGCACCCAGCGTCAATCGGGCGCCATCGCGCAAACAACCGTGGCGGTGCGCGAAATCACCGGCACCATCGACCAGACCGCCAGGAGCGCCAGCCACGCCCGGCAGATTGTGGTGCAGACCCAGAGCGAGGCGGCGCAAAGCGGCGAGGTGCTGGAGCGCACCATCGCCGCCATGGGCGATATCGAACACGCCTCGTCCGAAATCGTCGCGATCATCTCGGTGATCGACGGCATCGCCTTCCAGACCAACCTGCTCGCCCTGAACGCCGGGGTGGAGGCAGCCCGCGCGGGTGACGCCGGCAAGGGTTTTGCCGTGGTGGCCAACGAGGTGCGCGCGCTCGCCCAGCGCAGCGCCGATGCCGCGCGCGATATCAAGACCCGCATCGGCACCTCGGGCGATCTGGTATCCTCGGGCGTCGGGCTGGTGGGTGAAACCGGCGAGGCGCTCAAACGCATCGGTGCCCGTATGGGCGAGATCAGCGCGATTATCGACACGATCGCCGATGGCACGCTGGCTCAGGCGACGGCCCTGCGTCAGGTGGATGTCGCCATGCGCGAGATGGACGGCGTGACCCACGAGAACGCCCGGATGGTCGAGGATGCCACCCAATCGGTGCGCCAGCTGGCCGCAGAGGCAGAGCGCCTGCGCAATCACATCGGCCAGTTCCGCATTCAGGCCCAGCCGGGGACGCACCGGTCCGCTGCGCACACGCAACTACCCCACGCGGCCTAGCGCATTTTCAGCTCGGCCGTGAACCGTCAGCGGCGCGGGAAGTGCCGCCCGGCTGAACCTTTGTGGTGCCCGAGCAGGCTGCTCCCTTACAAAATTGTCGCCTATTGTCGCTTGGGCAGCCGGTGCGATTGTCGGCAGGGGGGGCGGTGTGTATGGCGGGCGCGCAATGCAGCCAGTCATCTATTCCACCCGGGCCCACGCCTTCACGGGGTCCGGCTCCGCGCGCAGCCGGCTGACGGCGACATTGCTGTCGCTGGGGGTGGTGGCACTCATCCTGTTCATGATGATCGAAATGGGGCTGGTCTCGCTGGGCCAGAGCAAGCCGGCCGATCGCCTCGTTTCCGTGCAAATTCAGGCCCGCTCCGGGGGGCAGAAATCCCGGGTGGTGGCGCCGACCAGCCATCAGGCGGCCCGCGCCCCGACCCTTCGGGCAGACCCCTTGCCAACCCCGCCGCACCCGCTGTGGCTCTCGCATGATGAATTCGCCGCGTCGGATATTTCCAAACTGGCCCGCAACAGTCAGGGATCGGACGATGCCGGCCAATCCACCTATGGCCCCGGCGAGGGGCCGGGCGGCGTTCAGCTGTTCAACGCGGAATGGTATCGCAAGCCCGCCGACGCCGAGCTGGCCAGCTATATGCCCGAGCGGGTCGAGCCGGGGAGCTGGGCAACAATCGCCTGCCGCATGGTGGAAAATTACCATGTGGAGGATTGTCAGGAGCTGGACGAATCCCCGCCCGGCTCAGGGCTGGCGCGCGCCTTGCGCCGGGCCTCATGGCAGTTTCTGGTGCGCCCGCCACGGGTGAACGGGCAGGCGAAGCTGGGCACCTGGGTGCGCATCCGCTTCGACTTCACCCGCCGTCATCAGGATTGAGCTTCAAGTTGACCGTGCCCGGTCAACGGCTCAGAAACTGCGGGCCACACCGAAATAGAACTGTTTGTCGAGGCTGTCATGATTGAGCCCCGCGCCCCCGCCAAAATCGAACTGGGTTCGGGCATTGGCCTGCCACGCCAGCGAGGCGGTGGCGATGGCCCGGGTTGATGCCCCAGCGGGATCGGCATCGCGCATCATGCTCAGATCCATGCCGAAGGAGACAGCGTTGCTGATGGCGTGACCGAGCCCCACCGCGCCGCCAAAGGCCAGATGGCGCCCGCGCGCGCTCTGGTTGACGGCGGCGTCGATCTCGGGCGTCACGCCCAATTGCCAGCCATGCGGCAGGGCCAGCGCCACAGGCAGCCGCGCGCCCGCGCCCCAATCGCCCGCGCTAATCGGCGGCCGCCCGGCTGGCAGGCTGGCGAAAAACTGAACGGCCACCGGACCATTGGCACCGGCCAGCCCATAGAGCAGGCCCAGCGTGACATCACCCACCCGGCTTGCCGAGGCGAGCGGGTGCCCGGCGAGGTCGGTGGTGCGGCTGGAGCCCAGCATTTGCCAGCCAAGCTGCGCCTCCACGGATGAGCCGAGGCCCAGGCGCAGTTGTGTGGCGCCAAAGCTCCAGCTGTCGGTGCGGCTTTCGGCATCCTGCTGGCGCTGCCATGCGGCCAGCCCGCTTTCCAGCATGAGGTGCCCCGGCGCGGTGACGCAGGGCGGCGTGGTTTGCCCCGGCCGCTCCGCACAAAATACGGGCTCATCGGCCCGGACGCGGACGGGCGCGCCAAGGAAGGCCAGGCCGAGCAACAGGGGCAGAACAGGGCGGATCATCGGCTAACCCCGATAAAAGACGGATGGCGATCCATCTTCCGGCATAAAGTTGCCGCGCACAAGGCCCGGCGCCCCAGCGGGCTGTGGCACTTATTGCGGATCCTCAAGGCTGAACCGGTCGCTATCCTCGTCATAGGCGAAGATTTCGGCATAGCGGCCCCACAGGGTCACCGTGCGCAGCGTCTCGTCGGCATATTCCTCGCTCATGTGGTCTTCCAGCTCGTCGCGGAAGCGGCGGGCGGGGGCCTGCTTGTTGGCGCGCTCGTCGAGGATGCGGCGGATGTGGCCGGCCAGTGGCACATGCGCCAGCAAGGCCTGCGCGAACAGGGCCTTGCGCGCGTCCACATCGGCGCCAGCATATTGGCGGCCCGCGGGCGTCAGCACGAAATCGGCCCCGCGCAATTCGGCAAAGCGCAGCAATTGCAGCGATTCCGCGATAGGCAGCAGTTCGTCCACCTCCAGATCGGCGGTCTCGGCCAGATCGGACAGACCCGCCTCGCCGTTGAAGGGGGTGCCGTCCACCTCCTCGATCAGACCGGCAAGGCTGTTGGTGGAAACGCGGGGCAGGGCCATGGAGATGCCGGTGCCGGGAAACAGCCCGTCGCGCGCCGGCTGGGCGGCGATGGGGCGGGCGGTCATGCGGGCATAGATTTCATCGACCAGCGCGCGGAAGGCGGGGTCGAGGCGGTCGCGCGGCTGGGGCAGCTCCACCTTGATTTCCGCCGCCACCCGGCCGGGATTGGCCGAAAACACCAGAATGCGGTCGCACATCAGCACCGCCTCCTCGATATTGTGGGTGACGATGAGCATGGCCTTGATCGGCATGCGGCCTTCAAACCACAGGTCGAGCAAGTCGGTACGCAGCGTCTCGCCGGTCAGCACATCGAGCGCGGAGAAGGGCTCGTCGAGCAGCAGCAGCGTCGGGTCGACCACGATGGCGCGGGCCAGACCCACCCGCTGGCGCATGCCGCCGGACAGTTCCTTGGGATAGGCGTTCTCGAAGCCGTCGAGGCCGATAAGGTCGATGGCGGCAATGGCGCGCTCGCGGCGGATCTCGGCGGGCACCTTGCGCGCCTCCAGCCCCAGTTCCACATTTTCCA
>CAIWFP010000190.1 GCA_903911985.1 uncultured Sphingomonadales bacterium | reverse complement strand
TCCGCGGCGGCACCGCCGCCACGCTGGCCAGCCAGGCCCCCGGCGCCGTGGTCAACTACATCAGCAAGACCAGCCGTTCCGAGGGCGGTTTCATCGAGCTCGACAAGGGCGTCAACTATGACATGACGACCGTCAAGTTCCTCGATTCCGGCATTCTCAGCGATACGATGTATTACAACGTCGGCGGCTTCTATGACGTTGGCCACGGGCCCCGTCACGCCAGCTATGATGTCAGCAATTCCTACCAGATCAAGGGTAACATCACCAAGGAACTGGCCGGCGACAAGGGCTTTATCCGCCTGTTCTTCAAGGTGGCTGACACCCGCGAGCCCAACGATCCGGGCGGCCTGATCTGTGGCAATGTTTCGGGCGGCGTGGCCTCGAACCTGGGGACCTGCCCGGGCTTCAATATCAAGAGCCAGTCCAACTACTCGATCTACAACCGCAATGTGAGCTATGTGGACTTCAACAGCGGCGGTCTGGCCTCTGCCCCGCTGAACGGCATCACCACCCAGGAGAAGATGGTCCAGCTGCAGCTGCACTACAAGTTCGACAATGGCCTGACCATTGACGACAATGGCCGCTACCAGAACATCAGCGGCGGTTTTGCCTCGAACTTCTTCAGCATCGCGCCGCTTTCGGGCCTGATTGGTTCGACGGTCAATGGCTCGGTGGTTGCGAGCGCCGTCTATGCCGCTGGCCCCCATGCCGGGCAGAATGTCGCCGAGAGCTATTACAACAGCAACGTCGAGGTCTATACCCACATTCGCGACGAGGGCGGCTTCGTGAACGATGCCAAGCTCAACTGGAAGGGCAACGTCGGCTCCGGCGCCCAGCTCAACATCACCGCTGGCTGGTTCTACCAGAGCCAGAACATCGCCATGGATTGGCACCCCAACCAGTATCGGTCGCAGGCTTCGGGCAACAACCCCGCGCCGATCGATCTCTATGACGCCTCGGGCAATCTGCTCAGCGCCAATGGCTATACGGGTTATAACAATAACTGGGGTTCGTGCTGCGCCCGGACCTATGACTACACCTTCACCGACAACGCACCCTATGCCGACCTGATCCTTGATGTCGACAAGTTCGAGCTCGACGCCTCGATCCGTCATGACATCAACCATGGTTCGGGTTCGGGCGTGAACAGCTCTGGCGTGGCGCACATTTATGTCCAGACGGTTATTGATCCGGTGACCAAGCAGCCGACCACCGTCAATGTGCCCTACTTCCTGCCCGATGGCGCCTCGGAGGCGGTCAACTACACTGTGCCGACGACCTCGTGGTCGGTGGGTGCCAGCTATAAGGCGATGGACAATCTCAACCTGTTTGTCCGCGCCTCGAAGGGTGTCCGCTTCAACGCCGACCGTCTGACCTTTGGTGGCAACTTCAACGCTGACGGCACGCTTGCGGCGGCCAGCGGCGCGCTGGCGACCGATACGGTCTATCAGTATGAAATCGGCCTGAAGAACCGTGGTAACATTGGCTCGGCGCATTACACCGCCGAACTGACGGTCTATCACAGCCACTTCGGCGTGTTCACTTACGAGCTGAATCCCAACGTCTGCCAGCCGATCAACCAGCAGGACACCTGCCCGATCTCGGACAAGTACAAGACCACGGGTGTCGAGTTCTACGGCACGCTGCGCTACGCTGGCCTGAGCCTGCTGGCCAACGCCACCTATAACAAGGCGGACAAGCAGCCCGGCGCGACGCAGAGCAACCCCAACCCGGTCTACTCGCGTTCGAACGGCATTCCGGATCTGTCCTACTCGGTGGCCGCGAACTACGACATCACCCCGCAGGCTTCGGTCGGTGTGGATGTTGCCGGGGTGACTGGCACACTGAGCAGTGCTGGTGTTGTCTTCCCGGGCTCGGCCGTGTTTGGCGCCAATGTCAAGTTCAGCCCGCTGCCCAACCTGCAGTTCGGCCTGAACGTCTATAACCTGTTCAACAGCCTTGCTCTGCAGGGTCCGGACAATGCCAACGAGATCGTGAGCGGCAACACCTTTGTCGGCACCGCCTCGTCAGCCATTGGCCGCACGGTGACCGGTTCGGTGAAGTTCAAGTTCTGATCCGCATCCGACCTTCGGGTCTGAAATAATCTCCCTAAACTGGCGGGTGCGGAAGGAAGCTTCCGGCCCGCCATATTTTTTGTCAGAGTGCGTCAAAGCTTGGAGAGATGACCATGGATAGTGCGGATCGCCGCATTCGTTCGGTGCTGATTGTCGGTGGGGGTTCCGCCGGCTGGATGACCGCGGCTATGCTTGCCTGCCAGATGCGGGAAGGCTGTGCGATCACGCTGATCGAATCTGACGAGATCGGCATTATCGGCGTGGGCGAGGCGACTATCCCGCCCATTCGCCTGTTCAACGAAACCCTCGGCATCAAGGAGGAGGATTTCCTTCGCGAGACGCGCGGAAGCTTCAAGCTGGGCATCGAGTTCGTCGACTGGGGCAAGCAGGGTAACCGCTATTTCCACCCCTTTGGCCCGCATGGGCGCAATTTCGATACGGTGGCGCTGCACCATTACTGGCTGCGGGCCCGCGAGATGGGCGATGTGCCGCCGCTGGACGAGCATTCCATGGCCTGGGCGATGGCAAGGGAGGGGCGTATGGCGCGGCCGAACCCCGACCCGCGCAGTGTGCTCTCCACCTTTGACTATGCCTATCATTTCGACGCGACGCTCTATGCGGGGTATCTGCGGCGTTATGCCGAGGCGCGCGGGGTGACGCGCATCGAGGGCAAGATTGGCGATGTGACGCTGAATGGCGAGACGGGCTTTGTTGAAAGCGTGACCATGGAAGATGGCCGCGTGGTGGGGGCGGAGCTGTTTATCGACTGTTCCGGCCTGCGCGGCTTGCTCATCGAGGGGGCGCTGAAGACCGGCTATGAGGACTGGAGCCACTGGCTGCCCTGCAACCGCGCCGTGGCCATGCCTTGCGAGCACCCCGAGGGCGAGGGCGGCAACCCCACCCCTTATACAAGATCCACCGCGCGGGAGGCGGGATGGCAGTGGCGCATTCCTCTGCAGCACCGCATCGGCAATGGTTATGTGTTTTGCGACAGCTTTCTGGATGAGGGCAGGGCCGCCGAGCAACTGGCCACACGGCTGGATGGCAAGGCGCTGGGCGATCCACGACTGGTGAAATTCGTGACCGGGCGGCGGAAAAAACACTGGAACAGGAATGTTGTGGCGATTGGCCTTTCCAGCGGGTTTCTCGAACCGCTGGAATCGACCAGCATTCACCTTATTCAGGCCAATATTTCCAAGCTGATCGCGCTGTTTCCGGATCGCGGGTTTGATGTCGCGACGATTGACGAGTTCAACCGGGTGGCGACGACCGAGACCGAGCGCATCCGCGATTTCATCATATTGCACTATAAGCTGACCCAGCGTGATGACACCGAATTGTGGCGCTATTGCTCTGGGATGGAGGTGCCCGATACGCTGGCGCTGAAGCTGGAGCATTTTCGCCGGCATGGGCGGCTGATTGCCCGGGAGATGGATCTGTTCGCGCCGGCCAGCTGGCTGGCGGTGCATATCGGGCAGCTGAACTTTCCCGAGGATATCGACCCGCTGATCGATTATCGCGGCGTGGATGCGCGCGAATGGCTGGGCAAGCTGCGCGCGGCCATGGCGGGCGAGGCTCAGAAGTTGCCCAGCCACCGGCAGTTTATCGACCAGATGCTGGCCGGGGTGGCCTGAGCGGCATGGCGGCGAAGTCTTCCGGTCCGCGAGATGCCCAGGGGTGGGTGGAGGCGGCGCGTGGGCTTCGCGGCGAGCAGCGGATGGTGGAGGCCGATGCGGCCATTGCCCGGGCGCGGGCGCTGGACCCCGGTGACCGGTTGATCGCCTTTTTGCGCGCGCAGAGTGCCTATGAGTTGGGGTATCCGGCGGCGGACATGTTTGCCGAGGCGGCGCGGTTGTGGCCGGACAATCTGGATGCGCGGCGCAATCTGGCGCTGGCGCTGGCCT
>CAIWFP010000189.1 GCA_903911985.1 uncultured Sphingomonadales bacterium | reverse complement strand
GGGGCTTCCCCACGACGGCCGCCATTGGCTATCCCATCGTGATCGACTGGGCCACCTCCGTCGTCGCGATGGGCCGGGTGCAGCAGCTCGCGCGCGAGGGCAAACCGCTCCCGCCCGGCGCCGCCGTGGACAGCAACGGCACGCCCACCACCGACCCGGCGACCGCGAAATATCTCCTGCCTTTCGGCGCGCACAAGGGCTACGGCCTCTCGCTGATGAACGAGATCATTGGCGCGTTTATCGGCGGCTCGCTGCCCACGTTGCGCAACCGCTGGGACCAGGTGGGTGACGACAAGGGCACCTGCGCGTTTTTCTTCCAAGTCTGGCATCCCGACGCGATGAACGCGGGCGCGTTCGCCAAGGGCCGCAATCAGACTGAAAACGTGAAAGCCGTCCTCGCCGACATCCTCGGCCATGGCAACGAAGCCTGCATGCTGCCCGGCCAGCTCGAGGCCGAAGCCGCCGCCCGCAGCGCCAAAAACGGCGGCCTGCTCTTCTCCGAGGCCGAGATCAACGCCTTCAATGAGATTGCCGCTGAATGCCGCAAGGCCCGGTGGAAGCTCGCCGACTTCAAGATCGCCGGGTAAATCAGCGTTCGCCCAGGTACAGATCGCCGACGGCGGCCGCGCGCTCGCGGCGGCGTTGCACGTCGGCCGCAATGTAGCGTTCCGTCAGCATGGCCAGCACCTCGTCGACATCCCGGGCCTCGACGTAGTGCGCCGCCGCATGTTCGCGGAGCTGTTTCCAATACGTCTCCAGATAGCCTTCGGCCAACTGCGTCACCAAGGCGCGGGCGGCGGCGACCTGGGCGTGCATCACGGCCAGATTGTCGCCCAGCATGAGGCGCACGGCCGTATCAACCTGATCGAGTTCGGTCACGATGACTCAAAGGCTTCGCGGGTCTTTTTCCTGGCCAATACCCCAAAGGGCGGCCGCGTGCTGGCCACCTCGTCCTTCTTTTCTGCCGCAAGGTTTAACGCCCCCTGCACAGTATCGCGACAGAGCAGGAGATAAGCTTCGTCTCGCAGGAGACCGATGGTGTCCTCGGATAAAGACATTTTTGAAAAACTGGTCAATGCATAGGTGTTTTACCCTAAACACGTTGTCAAGCCATATCACTAGGCCGGTTAGGTTATCCATTGGCCATGCCGCAGCCTGCTCTCCTCTTCCGCTGCCTGCTCTGAGCGATTTCGCGATGCTCCGCCTGAATCTCGGCGATTGACCCGCTCCACCCAGAACCTTCACTAACCGTTCCTACTATCTCTCCATGAGCCTACCCATCAAACCCGCCACTTCCTGCGCCTTCGATCAGATCTCCCTCGGTGAAATCATGCTCCGCCTTGACCCCGGCGAAGGCCGCATTCGCACCGCGCGTGAGTTCAAGGCCTGGGAGGGTGGCGGCGAATACAACACGTCGCGCGGCCTGCGGAAGGCCTTCGGTCTGAAGACGGCGGTGGTCACCGCTTTCGTGGACAATGAGGTCGGCCATCTCATTGAGGACTTTATCATGCAGGGAGGGGTGGCCACCGACTTCATCCAATGGCGCGAAGATGATGGCATCGGCCGCACGGTCCGCAACGGGCTCAACTTCACCGAGCGTGGCTTCGGCATCCGCGGCGCCGTCGGCAATCCCGACCGCGGCAACACCGCCGCCTCGCAGCTCAAACCCGGTG
>CAIWFP010000188.1 GCA_903911985.1 uncultured Sphingomonadales bacterium | reverse complement strand
TCCGCGACACGCTGATCGAGCAGGCCGAGCAGGGGGTGGACTATTTCACCATCCACGCTGGCGTGCGCCTGCCCTATATTCCGCTCACCGCCAAACGCGTGACGGGCATCGTCTCGCGCGGCGGCTCCATCATGGCCAAATGGTGCCTCGCCCACCACAAGGAAAGCTTCCTCTACGAGCATTTCGACGAGATCACCGAGATCTGCAAAGCCTATGACATCGCCTATTCGCTCGGCGATGGCCTGCGCCCGGGCAGCGTGGCCGATGCCAACGACGAGGCGCAATTCGCCGAACTCTACACCCTTGGCGAGCTGACCAAGCGGGCATGGGCGCAGGATGTGCAGGTGATGATCGAGGGCCCCGGCCATGTGCCGATGCACAAGATCAAGGAGAACATGGACAAGCAGCTGGCCGTTTGCGGCGAGGCCCCGTTCTACACCCTCGGGCCGCTCGTCACCGACATTGCGCCGGGCTACGATCACATCACCAGCGGCATAGGTGCTGCGATGATCGGCTGGTTCGGCACGGCGATGCTCTGCTATGTGACGCCCAAGGAGCACCTTGGCCTGCCCGATCGCGACGATGTGAAGGTGGGCGTGGTCACCTACAAGCTGGCCGCCCATGCCGCCGATCTGGCCAAGGGGCACCCTGCCGCCAAGTTCCGCGACGACGCCCTCAGCCGCGCCCGCTTCGATTTCCGTTGGCGCGACCAGTTCAACCTGTCGCTCGACCCCGACACCGCCGAGCAATACCACGACCAGACCCTGCCCGCCGAGGGCGCGAAAACCGCGCATTTCTGCAGCATGTGCGGGCCAAAATTCTGCTCGATGAAAATCAGCCAGGAAGTGCGCGATTTCGCCGCCAAGCAGAATGCCGAGATCGAAACCTTCGTCGCGGCGGAAGATGCCGAGGCGGGGATGGAAGAGATGAGCAAGGTGTTCAAGGAAAAGGGCAGCGAGGTTTATCTGCCTGCGGCGGAGTAAACAGGGTTTGAAGGGATAGGTGCGAGGGGGTTACCCCCTCGCGCTCCCAATCATGGATGCCCAATGATCATGCCGATTTCCGCGATGGACAGAACACTTACCCATCGCTTGCTCGATCACCTTGTCGGCAAGCCCATAGTGGCCAATGCCTTTCGAGGCACTCTCGTCGAGGCAATTCTAGCAGGAGTTCTGGCGCCGGAGTGGCACTGGCGCGCCGATGGCTGGGGCTCTTTCGATTTCGAGGGACCAAATGGCGATGGTCTCGAAGTCAAACAATCCGCTGCCCGGCAAGATTGGCATGATGAAGCCTGCGAACCAGCGAAAACCCGCTTTGACATAGCTGCCCGAACAGGACGATGGGATGGAAAGAACTGGGTAACAGCCCCCGGTCGCGCAGCCGCAATCTAGATTTTTGCCTGGCACCCCATTTTTGCACCAGACGTCGCCGACCATCGGGACCCTGACCAATGGCAGTTCCATGTCGTGCCGACATCGCGACTGCCAGCACAGAAATCCATCGGACTGTCGGGCGTTCAAGCCTTGGCGCCAGCAGTCGCCATCGTTGCGGTAAAATCTGCGGTAGGGGCGTTACAGGCATAGCGTTCCACACAGTGTCACACATTGTTCCACACTGTTCCACGCAGGTTTCACACCTGTTCCACGCTCAGCATGAAACCCGCTGGCTTGGCCTGATCCACCTCCCGACGCCGCACAGGGGGTGACAATCGCGCCCGCAGATCGGCGAAACCCCGCGTCACCGCCGCTTCCACCTCCTCGCGGAAATGGCGGGGACTGAACTCCGCCGCCCTTGCCAGCGCATCCTCCGGGCGGAAGAAAGGCAGCCATGCCTCGAGGCTATCCAGCGCCTCCATCAGCGCCGCCACGCTGTTTTCGGCATAGAACTGCCCCGTCACCCCCGGCACCACCGTTTCCAGCGCCCCGCCGCGCCCTAGCGCCAGCACCGGGCGCCCGCTGGCCATCACCTCGATCGGCACGAGGCCGAAATCTTCCTCTGCCGTGAACACCAGCGCGCGGCAACAGGCATAGGCGGCGCGCAGATCATCAAACGACAGGCGCTGTGTGAAGCGGATATTGCCTGCCCCACGGGCCATCGCCCGCAAGGGCCCCAGCATCGCCCCTTCGCCCACCACATGCAGCCGCCGCCCACTGGCCAGAAATGCCGCCACCGCCACATCGGCCCGCTTGTAGGGCACCAGCTGGCCGACCCACAGATATTCCTCGTCCACCTCCGCCGACGGGGAAAATAGGCCTGTCTCCACCGGCGGATGCACCACCCGCGCCTTGCGCCCCCATGCCTTGGCGATGCGGGCGGCGACATAATGGCTGTTGGCCAGCACCACATCGCTGCGGCTGGCGCTGGCGGCGTCCCATTGGCGCAGGCCCGGGGCGAACAGCGGCATCAGCCACCGCGCCGCCCATCCGCTCTGCGCCCGATACTGGTGATATTGATCCCAGATGTAACGCATGGGCGAATGGCAATAGGTGATGTGCAGCGCATCTGGCCGGGTGATGACCCCCTTGGCCGGCCCTGCCTCGCAACTGATCACCAGATCAAACGCCGACAGGTCCAGCCCCTCCAGCGCGCGGGGCATCAGCGGCAGGTATTTCTGATAAAGCGCGCGAGCAAAGGGCAGGTGCGCGATGAAGCTGGTGTGGATGGTGTGCCGCCGCAACACAGGCGACAACACCCGGTGATCCACCACATGGGTGAAAATCTCCGCCTCTGGAAAGATTTCGCATAATTGCTCGAGCACCCGCTCACCGCCGCGCATGCTCACCAGCCAATAATGCACGATAGCCACGCGCATGCCGTTTCCCCTTAAGTCCTGTGGGGAAAGGTTAGTCGAGCGGGCCCCCAAGCGATCCAGCCGACGCCTCGGCTTTCGAGGAAACCGGCCCCCACGCCCGGCAAAGCGCATCGAATTCCGTGCAAACTCGTAGTCGGCCGAAACTTCAGGCCGCCTCGCGCCACTCCTGCGGACGGCCCGGCGTCTCCACGATCACCCAATTATAACCGGCGCGGTCCCATGGCTCGATATAGTCCACCCGGCTGTCGAGCACGACATCACCGCCCTCCAGCCGCGCCACGAGCACCGTGTGCAACCCCGCGTCGCGCCGCCACACCACCGCCAGAAACAGCCGCTCGGGCGGGAACCGGGCGGTCAGCAATTCCACCCGCTTTTCCAGCGCGAGGTCCTCGCAATCACCCACGGCGCCGGGGCCAACGCCGCTCGGGCGCCACAATTCGGGCACGCCAAAGCTGGCCAGATCGCTCTGCTGATGGACCCGCGCGTTGACCCGGCCATTCACCCGCGCCAACAGCCTGCGCCAATCACTCCCGGGATCGGCAGCGGAAGCGCCGGGCGGCAGTGCGGCGGGAATTTCTGCTCCCCCGGCACCGTCTGCCCCGGGCTGGGCGGCTGGCGCGAACAGCAGGGCTGGCCTGGGCGGCAGAGCGCCTGTGGGCAGAGCCTGCACCAGCGTCGGTGCGCGCGAGACAAGCTCCTGCTCTTGTGGAAGCCCTGTCAGCTTCCCGCCCGAAACCGAGAAAGCAAACAGCCCATAGGGCTGTTCCGGCAGTGGGTCGCCGGGGGGGAGACGAAAGGCCCGCCAACTGGTCAACAGGGCGGCAGGATTTTGCGGCGCGGGATCGGGAGCCACACCCCCTGAAAGCCCCCACCCGGACAGCGCCCACCCGGACAGCGCCAGATCCCGCCCGAAGCCAAGTCGGTCTCGGGGGTCATCCACCCCGGCACCATTCAGCGCAAACCCGGCAAGCGACCCAGGCTGGCATGAGGGCCCGGTCCCGGCAATGCCCCCCCCCTCACAGGTGAAACGCAAACCCACCGGCCCATGCCGTAGCGCGGGCCGGGGCGAAACCGGCGAGCGCGGCGCAACATCCACACCGTTCGCGGCAAGATCATCCAGCGGGCCGGAAGGCGCGGGCGAATCCACCGGCCCACCCTGACCCCGCCCACCAAAGGCAGCGCATAAAGCGGGCCGGGCGCCGCACAGCTCCGCATAACCACGGGGAGGCTGGGTTTCGGCACCCATCGGCACGAAGGGATTGGCCGGCACACGCGCCATCGCCACGCCACCCCCGGGAAGCACGCCTGCCCCGGTGCCTGTGGCCAATGCCGCCAGCCATAATGCGATAGTTTTGCGACGCATGACACGCTCCCGATTGCGGGAGAGTCATGGGCCGCTTCGCCCTCACACCGGGTTGCGGGAGGTAGTTTCGGCAGCTTTCTGTTGAGTTAGGGGCTAACCCCTATTTGCCCGCCGGGGACAGGTCAGAGCCACCTGAACGCGCGGGCGATCATCCACCACGGAACCCCGGCCCCGAATAGATGAAGGACCAACCGCGTCGCCAGCGGCCAAATTTCGCCAGCGACCTGCGGCACGGGTGAGTGTCCGAGGTGGCAGCCGGTGACAAGCGGTAGCGAGCCCGCGGCTGAATAGGGCATGCGGCGGTGGGCTGGGCGCCTGTCCCCGCCAAACGTATCCCGGCCAAAAGCCCGCCCGCGACGCCACGGCAACGGCTGGGTCTGCCGGGGAGATTCCGCGAAAATGGTCATATGCTCGGGCCCCGCCGGATTAACGCCAAACCTTGTGGCGACCCTGCGTAAATGACCGAATAAACGGCGATACGCAGGATTGCCTAGTGCCCGTCCCTTAGTGGGCACGCGCCAGACCCGCGCGCGGCAAGGCCCCGGAAATACCCGTAACGGATGGGATCCCGGGTCCGGCCCGATTGAACGCGACAGGCTCGGCAGATAAATTTGGCCCTGTTCGGTGCGCCGGATCGCCCGGCTGAATCGGGCAAAGGCCGCATGGATGCGCCCGGCCAGACCGTCGTGGCCCGAACCCTGTTAGCCCTGTCGTGCCGCCATTCTGGTGGCCGGCACAACATCGATGAACGGATTGGCCCATGCGCTGGATTATGCCTCTTGCCCTGCTTGTCGCGCTCCTGCCCAATGCGCCCCTGTATGGGCAGCAGGGGCCCGGCCTTGCCACTGCTGAGCGGGCAGGCTCGGCCATTCCCCCTGCCCAGCCGGAGGCCACCAGCCAGCGGGGTGGCGAGGATTATCAGCTGGGCGTGGCCGACAAGGTGCGGATCATCGTGTTCGACGAACCCACCCTGTCGGGCGAGTTTACCGTAAATGCCAATGGCGCGCTGTCGCTGCCGCTGATCGGCGACGTGCCGGTGCTCGGCCTCACACCGACACAGGTGACGGTGCGGATCCGCGATGCGCTGAAGGGGGGCTATCTGCTGGAGCCGAAGGTGAGCATCGATGTCCTGACCTTCCGCCCGTTCTACATTCTGGGCGAAGTGAACAAGCCGGGCGAATATCCCTATTCCAGCGGGCTGACCGTGGACGCCGCTGTCGCCATGGCCGAGGGATATACCTATCGGGCAGAGAAGAAAAAGGTGCTTATCCGCCATGCTGGCGACGAGCTGGCGCAAAAGATGCGGATCACGCCGGATTTGCGGGTGCACCCCGGCGATATCATCCGCATTGGCGAGCGTTATTGGTGACCGCGCCGCGATGGGCCAGCCCGGCCGTGCGGGTCGGGTAAAACCATCCGAAACCGGCATTTTCGACCCTGCCCAGTGCGCCCATGACAGCAATTTCCGGCAGGGAAACGCGCAAGGAAATCTTCCGAATTGCGATTTTAACTCAAATGTTTGGAATGTTTTTTTCGGGGTTAAAGACGAACGCTGGAAAATTCCGTCCACTTTGCTGCGCGCCACGCTCGCGTACCACCGGCTCTAGGGGTTTACCGAAAGGTTCATTTCAGAGTTTGTTGCAGTTGCGAATGGGGCGGCGCGATGGGATCGCTGGGGCAGCAATTCACCGGATTCTATTCACCACATTCTCTTCACCAAAAGGGTGGGCAATGATCGTTCCCAATCCGCATATCCTGCCGCAGGCCACGCCATACGGGACTGGATTCGATTCTGGCCGGCCTCGCACCTATGGTCCCGCTACCGGGCCCGCCCACCCAAGCGGGCCTTGGCGCACCACAGGGAACCGCCCGGTCGGGCGCGTGGGCGGAAGGGGCTTGGGTGGACGGGGATTGGGCGCAATTGCCCGCCGCGCCATGCTGGTCCTGCTGCTGGCTGCGGCGCCACTGCATGCCGCGCCAGCCAAGCCGGCGCCGTCCCCGGCGAACCCCGCGCCCAGCGCGCAGCAGATCGATGCGCTGGCACAAACCATCCTCACCACCCTGCAAGGCAATGGCGGCAATGGCCGGGTGGCCGAAATTGAGGCCCGGCTGACCTTCGCCATCGACCAGGCGCAGGCGAGTTGCTCAACTTCGCAGGCGGCACTGGCCCAGGTTCTGGGGCGGGCGGCGACACTTTCGCCCGCCGCCCGCCGGGCCCTGCGCGGGGTGCGCAGCGCCCTGTCGCGTTGCCCCGCCAATGGCACGGGAACCGGCACCGCAGGCCAGCGCAGCGCGGAATCCTCGCTGGAGCAAAGCCCCACGCTCAGCCTTGTTGGTGGCTCATCAAACTACCCGGGTCGGCGATAGGAGGGAACGGCAATGGCGCGGGTCAATCATGATTGTTGCGGGCACAACTGCGGAAAAGTTTCGCGGCGCGCGGCGCTGTCGGCGCGGGGGCTTGTCCTGCCCGAGGTTGTGTCGCGGCGCCGTGCATCGCGGGGCGGGACATCGGGCCCCGGCATCCTGCCACTCGCTGCGGTTGCTGGTTGCGCCATGCTTTTCGGCATGCTGCCCGCCACGGCTCTGGCACAGGCTGTGGGAGACAATTTCGTCACCCCAAGCCTGCCGCTGGAATATGATCGCGGGCAGAACACCGGCGTGCTGGATCGGCCCCGGCCCGAATATGAGGCAGCGGGCATCCGGCTGGGCGGCTTCCGGCTGCGGCCACGCGTGGAGGCAAGCGTCGGCTTCACCGACAATGTCTATCAAACCGCGCCGCGCACCGCCGATGAATTCGCGATTTTCGCGCCTTCGGCCCGACTGGAAAGTATATGGTCGCGCAACGCGCTGAGTCTGGATGCCGGGGCCAATCTGTGGCGCTATGCCCGGCAGGTTCGACGCGACGCGGACGACTGGCATGTCGGCGCCTCGGGGAGATACGACATAGGCG
>CAIWFP010000187.1 GCA_903911985.1 uncultured Sphingomonadales bacterium | reverse complement strand
GGGGACGAGGGCGTCAATGGCCTTCAGGCCGGTCTGCACCGGCTCCGAAACCGACTGGCGCGGGATAATGCCGGGAGCCTTGACCTCAACGCGCTTGCGCTCGGTATATTCGATCGGGCCCTTGCCATCGATGGGGTTGCCGAGGCCATCGACCACGCGGCCCAGCAGGCCCTTGCCCACGGGCACGTCCACGATGGTGCCGGTGCGCTTGACCTGGTCGCCTTCCTTGATCTCGGCGTCCGAGCCGAAGATCACGACGCCGACGTTATCGGCCTCGAGGTTGAGGGCCATGCCCTTCACGCCGTTCGAGAATTCGACCATCTCGCCGGCCTGTACCTGATCGAGGCCGTGGATGCGGGCGATACCATCGCCCACAGACAGCACCGAGCCGACTTCCGAGACCTGTGCCTCGGTGCCGAAATTGGCGATCTGGTCCTTGATGACCTTCGAGATTTCTGCGGCGCGGATATCCATGTTCAGCCTTTCATCGGTCTTATTAGTAGGCAGCAAGCCGTGGAGCCAAAACCCGTCAGGATCAGGCTCCGGGGGTCAGGCCTTCATCAATTGGGCAAGGGAGTTGAGACGGGTGCGGATCGAACCGTCGATCTGACGGCTGCCGATCTTGACGACGAGGCCACCGAGGATTTCGGGGTCGACGCTCGCGGTAATGGTGACAGCCTTGCCCTCACGTTCCTTCAGCTTCTTGGCCAGGGCCGTCAGCTGGGTCTTGGTGAGCGCGTGGGCGCTGGTGACCTCGGCGGTCACCTCGCCGCGCTCGGCGGCGGCGATGGCGGCAAAGGCGCTGATGATGTCGGGCAGGGCGCCCAGCCGGCCATTGCCAGCCAGCACACCGAGAAAATTCTTCGTCAGGCCCGAGAGCCCCAGCACGCCGGCCACGGCCTCGATGGCGCGGGCGCCGGCTTCGCGGGTAATCTGCGGGTGGCGAATCAGTGCGGCCAGATCGGCGGACTCGCCAATGGCGGTGCCCAGCGATTCCAGATCGGCCTCAACAGCGGCAACGGCCTTCTGCTCCGCGGCCAGCGCGAACAGGGCAGAGGCGTAACGCCCCTGCAGGCTGGCGGTAATTCCGGCGGAATTCTCCACGCGTGTAGATCCCCTTATGCGCAATGGCCTGTGGCAAATGGCGCCAGATGACGCCAAATGATTGATGTCTGACGATGCGGATCCGCTAGCCGGAACCAGACGGCGCCCGGCCATCCAGAAACTCTGGCCACGCCACCTGAGCGGTGCGGTATCCTCCTCTGACGCGGCGCGCATAGCGATGAATATGCGGCGATGCAAGGCGGGGCGGCACTCATTGGCAAACATGCCGCGTTCTGGCGGGATTATACGGGAAATTTGCAGACCGCCGGGGATCTGGCCCGACGCATGGCGGCGCGACCCCCGACCGCGTTTTGAACGCATGAAACAGGACGCCGATTCCCTGAAGGGGTGGCATGAACTCCGGTGATGGGTTCAAGCGGGCCAGTTCAAACGGAGTCGGCACTTGCCAGCGGGCGCCGGGTGGCCAAGATTGGGTGATGATGCGCGATACCTCCCTGCCTGCCGATACGGCCGCCGCGATTTTCTTCGGGGATGATGCCGAGCCCGACGAGGAGGCGTGCTGGCGCGCGGTGCTGGCGCGTGACCGGCGTGTCGATGGTGGTTTCGTCTTCGGGGTGCTGAGTACGGGAATTTACTGCCGCCCATCCTGCCCGGCACGGCGGCCATCGCGGGCCAATGTCCGCTTTTTCGCGAATGGGGCGGCGGCGCGTGGTGCCGGGCTGCGGGCCTGCCTGCGTTGCGCGCCCGACAGCCTTGCCCGGGACGAGACGGCGATAACGCGCGCCATTGCGGCCATCCGGGCGGCGGACGAGCCGGTGCCGCTTGCCGTCCTGGCGCAGGATGCGGGTTATAGCGCGGCGCATTTCCAGCGCCTGTTTACCCGCGTCATGGGCCTGTCGCCCGCAGCCTATGGGCGGGCGTTGCGGCTGGAGCGGGCGCGCGAGGCGCTGAGCGATCCGCAAGGCGCGCGGGTGAGCGATGCCCTCTATGACGCCGGCTATTCCGCGCCCTCGCGCTTTTACGACGCGGCGCGGGGCCGGCTGGGAATGGCGCCATCGGCCTGGACGCGTGGCGGGCGCGGGGTGACGATTCGCTGGGCGGTGGTGGAGGTGGCGCTGGGCAGCATGCTGGTCGCCGCCACCGACAAGGGCATCTGC
This sequence comes from uncultured Sphingomonadales bacterium, assembly GCA_903911985.1. GTDB lineage: Bacteria > Pseudomonadota > Alphaproteobacteria > Sphingomonadales > Sphingomonadaceae > Novosphingobium. The sequence goes on along the minus strand of CAIWFP010000187.1, from coordinate 3,937 downwards.
CGTCTCGCCTTCAACGAGACGGGCGAAGACCTCGCCCGCCGCTTTCCCGAGGCCGAACTGGTGGAGGGCGGCGAGGGATTCTCCGCGCTGCTGGAACAGGTGCTGGCGGCGGTGGAGGTGCCTGCATTGGCGGCGCATGTGCCGCTGGATGTGCGCGGCACGGCGTTTCAGGAGGCTGTGTGGCAAGCCCTGAGGCGCATCCCTCCCGGCGAGACGCGCAGCTATGCGCAGATTGCCGCGATGGTGGGCAAGCCAGCCGCCAGCCGGGCGGTAGGCAGCGCCAATGGGGCCAACCCGGTGGCGGTGCTGGTGCCCTGCCATAGGGTTGTGCGCAGCGATGGGTCGCTCGGCGGCTATGCCTATGGGCTGGAGATCAAGCGGGCGTTGCTTGAGCGGGAGTCGGAATTCGTTCGATAAATGTGCGCCTAAACAAAACTGTACGGATCAATATCCACCCCCACCCGCACCCCCGGCGGTAGGCGCAGCGGGTCGAGCCACGCCCTGATCACCGCCTGCAATTGCGCCGAGCGCCGGGCATTGACCAGCAGGCGATAGCGATAGCGCCCGCGCAGCATGGACATGGGCGCGGGCGCGGGGCCGAGGATGGCGACATCGGGCAGGTTGGGGCGCGTGCCGCCGATGGCGCGGGCGGCCTCTTTCGCCTCGGCCTCGTCCTCTGACGAGACGATGATCGCCGCCCAGCGCCCGAAGGGGGGGGCGCCCGCCGAGCGCCTTGAGGCCGATTCCGCCGCGTAAAAGGCGTCGCGGTCGCCCTTGGCCAGCGCGGCGATAACCGGGGCCTTGGGGTGGCGGGTCTGGATCAGCACCTCGCCGGGTTTGGCCGCGCGGCCCGCACGGCCGGAGACTTGCGCGATCTGCTGATAGGACCGCTCGCCCGCGCGCAGGTCGCCGCCCTCAAGGCCGAGGTCGGCATCGACCACGCCGACCAGTGTCAGGTCGGGGAAGTGATAGCCCTTGGTTACCAGTTGCGTGCCGACGATGACATCAATCTCGCCCCCTTCCGCTGCCGCGACGAAGGCGCTGATCTTTTCCGGGGAGTTCAGCGTGTCGGAGGTGACGACGGCGATGCGGGCGCCGGGCAGCACTTCGGCCACCTCGTCGGCGATGCGCTCCACACCGGGGCCGCAGGCGACGAGGCAATCGGGCTCGCCGCATTCGGGGCAGGCGGGGGGCACCGGTTGCTCGTGGCCGCAATGGTGGCAGGCCAGCCGCCGCGACAGGCGGTGCTCCACCAGCCAGGCACTGCAACTGCCGCACTGGAAACGATAGCCGCAATGGCGGCAAAGCGTGAGCGGGGCATAGCCGCGCCGGTTGAGGAACAGCAGCGATTGCTCGCCCTTGGCCAGCCGCTCGCGCAGCGCCTGCACCAGAGAGGGCGCCAGCCAGTGGCCGCGCTCGGGCGGATCGAGGGTGAGATCGACCACGGTGATGGTGGGCATGGTTGCCCCGCCAAAGCGGTCGCCCAGCACGATGCGGGTATAAACTCCGGTCTCGGCCAGAGTCAGGCTTTCGAGCGCCGGGGTGGCGCTGGCGAGGATGACGGGGATGCCCTCGAAGCGGGCGCGGATGACGGCGACATCGCGGCCATTGTAGCGGACGCCATCGTCCTGCTTGAACGAGGTCTCATGCGCCTCGTCCACCACGATCAGCCCCAGATTGGCATAGGGCAGGAATAGCGCCGAGCGCGCGCCCACCACCACAGCCGCCCGCCCCTCCGACACGGCCCGCCACGCCCGCCGCCGCTCGGCCGATTTGAGCGCCGAGTGCCACAGCACCGGCGCCACGCCAAAACGCGCCTCGAAACGGCGGAGAAAATTCTGCGTCAGGGCGATTTCGGGCAGCAGGACCAGCACCTGACGGCTTTCGCGAATGGCCTGTGCCACGCCCTCGAAATAGCATTCCGTCTTGCCGGAGCCGGTGACGCCATCGAGCAGGAAGGGGGCGAACTTGCCCGCGCCCACCGCGCCGACGAATTCATCCGCCGCTGCCTGCTGGTCGCCAGACAGGGCGGGGACGGCAAAGCCGGGGTCGGGCGCGGGGTAGGGGCGGTCGCAATCCACGGCCACCGCCTCCAGCAAGCCGGCATTGGCCATGCCGCGCAGCACCGCGTCGGACACGCCCGCCATCTCGGCCAGTTCGCGGATGGTGGCCTGTTGCCCGGCCAGCCGTTCCATGGCCTGCGCGCGCTGGGGCGTCAGGCGGGGGGCGGGGGTTCCCTCGGCGGGGGGGGGCGAAAGGCGGTATTCGGTCATCATCCGCCCGCCCTGCAACGCGGCCGAACTGGACAGGGCCATGCGCGCCACCTGTGCCAGCCCGGCGCAATAATAATCCGCCGTCCACTCGATCAACCGGCGCAAGGGCGCTGGCAGGGGCGCCACGGGCAGCACCGACAGCAGTGGGCGCAGGCGGGCGTCGGGCACGGTTTCGCCGGGCAGGTGTTCGGGCTCCCACACCACTCCCATGATTTGCCGTGGCCCCAGCGGCGCCATCACCACCGCGCCGGGTTCAACCGCCATCCCCTCGGGCACGCGATAGTCCAGCGGGCCCAGCGCGGCGTTGAGCACAGCCACGCGGACGCGTCGGATGGTTTTATGGCTGATGCTCGGGGGGCTCATCGCTGCGGGATGGGGCGGTTTTGCCCAAAAGGGAAGATGGCCCGAAAAGGAAGCCCGAAAAGGAAGCCTGAAAAGGAAGCCTGAAAAGGAAGATTGCCAAGGAGAAGATGGGCAGAGGGCTTTGTCGCTTGCGCAAAACGTTTATAGCACGGCCGCAAGAATCACGCTCCCGATAGCCAACGCCCCGCAGGAGGCCCTTTCCATGAAATTCTTCGTCGACACCGCCGACACCGCCGATATCGCTGATCTGGCCGCCACCGGGCTCCTGGATGGGGTTACCACCAACCCTTCCCTGATCGCCAAGTCTGGCCGCGATTTTCTGGAAGTGACCAGGGAAATCTGCGCGCTGGTGGATGGGCCGGTTTCCGCCGAGGTGGTCGCGCTCGACCATGAGGGCATGATGCGCGAGGCCGAAATCCTGCGCAAGATCGCCAGCAATGTCTGCATCAAGGTGCCCCTCACCGTGGACGGCCTCAAGACCTGCAAGAAGCTGACCGGCGATGGCACCATGGTGAATGTCACCCTGTGTTTCTCTGCCAATCAGGCGCTGCTGGCGGCCAAGGCGGGGGCGACATTCGTCTCGCCCTTCATCGGCCGGCATGATGACAATGGCTTTGATGGCCTCGACCTGATCCGCGACATGCGGCTGATCTTTGACAATTACGCCTTTGGCACCGAGATTCTCGCCGCCTCCATCCGCCACCCGGTGCATGTGCTGGAATGCGCCAAGATCGGCGCCGATGTGATGACCGCGCCGCCCGCCGTCATCCGCCAGCTGTTCAAGCATGTGTTGACCGACAAGGGCATCGAGGGCTTTCTGGCCGATTGGGCCAAGACCGGGCAGAGCCTGTAAAGCGGCAAGACCTTGGCCGACGACACTCCTCTCGACCGCTTTCGCGGCGCGCTCACCGGCGCGGCGCGGGCGATTGCCCGCGATGCCGAGCTGGAGGTGACGTGGACGGCCGAGGCCCCGGTGCTCTCGGGCCAGACGATGCGCGTGCCGATGCCGGGGCGCAGCCTGTCGCTGGACGCCGCCACCGAGGCGCGCGGGGCGGCCGATGGTTTTGCCCTGCGTCTGCGCCATCATAACGCCGCGCTGCATCAGCGGCATATGCCGGCCGAGCCGGTGGCCCGCGCCTGTTTCGATGCGGTGGAGCAGGTGCGTTACGAGGCGCTGGGCGCGCGGGACTATGCCGGCATGCGCGTCAATCTGGCCGCGGCGGTGGAGCGGCGGGTGGCGGGCGACGCCATCACCCGGGCGGAAAAACCGGACGATGTGCCGGTGGCCACGGCGCTGGCCC
>CAIWFP010000186.1 GCA_903911985.1 uncultured Sphingomonadales bacterium | reverse complement strand
TGGCGCTGGCGCGGGTGCTGGCGCCTTTGCCCTTTGCCCTGCACTGCCACGACAGCCGCCCGGAATTTGCCCGGAGCGGCGTTTCGCTGGCCAGTGATGACGCGCTGGTCGCGCTGCTGGCCGGGGCCGATACTTCGGCGGCGGTGCTGATCATGACCCATGATCACGGGCTGGACTACCGGCTGGCCAAGGCCGCCCTCGCGCGCGACTTCGCGCTGGTGGGCGTCATCGGCTCGCGGACCAAACGCGCGCGGTTCCTGTCAAGACTGGCGCGGGAGGGGGTGGACGAGGCGGCCATTGCGAGGCTCGTCTGCCCGGTCGGCCTGCCCGGCATCACCGGCAAGGATCCTGCGGTGATCGCCATCGCCGTCGCTGCCCAATTGCTTACCCTGCCGCGCGGAGAAGATCCTTGCTGAGTGCCCACCGCGCCGAAATTCTCAGCCTGCATCAGGATCCGCGCGAGGCGGGAGCGGCCGCCATCCGGCACCATGCCGACGGGCTGCTGGTGGTGGAGGACGGGCTGGTGGTGGCGCGCGGCGATTATGCCGATCTGGCGCCGAAATTTGCCTCTGTGCCGCTTAACGCCCATCCGGGCAGACTGCTGATGCCCGGTTTCGTCGACACCCATATCCATTATCCGCAAGTGGACTGTGTCGCCTCCTATGGCCAGCAATTGCTCGGCTGGCTCGACGAGCATATTTTCCCGGCCGAACGCGCCTTTGCCGATGGGGCCCACGCGCGCGAGGTGGCGGGTTTTTTCGTCAACGAGCTGCTGCGCAACGGCACCACCAGCGCGCTGGTTTTTGCCACGGTGCATGCCGCCTCGGTGGATGCCCTGTTCGAGGCCGCCGATGGCCGGGGCATGCGGGTGGTATCCGGCAAGGTGCTGATGGATCTGGGCCCCGATGGCCTGCGCGACACCCCCGGGGCGGCCCGCGCCGAAACCGAGGAACTGATCGCCCGGTGGCGCGGGCGGGGGCGGATCGGCTATGCGGTGACGCCGCGTTTCGCGCTGACCTCCAGCGATGCGCAACTGGCGGTGGCGGGTGAGCTGGTGGCACGCCACAAGCATGTGCTGATGCACACGCATATTTCCGAAAACCGCGCTGAAATCGCCGCCGTGGGTGCGCGTTTTGCCACCGCGCGCGACTATCTGGACGCTTACGAGCAATTCGGTCTCGTGGGGCCGCGCTCGGTCTTCGCCCATGGCATCCACCTTTCGCACCGCGAATGCGCGCGTCTGGCCGAGGCGGGTTCGGGCATCGCCCTGTGCCCGACATCGAACCTGTTTCTCGGCTCTGGCCTGTTCGATCTGGCCCGGCTGGACGAACATGGGGTGAGGCTGGGGCTGGGCAGCGATATTGGCGCGGGCACCAGCTTCTCGCTGCTGGCCACCATGGGCGAGGCCTATAAGGTCTGCCAATTGCAGGGGCAGGCGCTGGATCCCTTTCGGGCGCTCTATCTGGCCACTGCCGGGGGCGCGCGCATTCTGGGGCTGGGTGATCGCATCGGCTCGCTGGAGCCGGGGCAGGAGGCGGATTTTGTCCTGCTCGACCCATGCGCCACCGCGCTGGCCGCCCGCCGCTGCGCCACGGGCCCGCTGGCCGAGCGCCTGTTCGCCATGCAGATCCTGGGAGATGACCGCATGATCGCCGCCACCTATCTGATGGGTGAAAAGGCCTATGACCGCGACGGCGGGGCCATGGCATGATCCACTCGCCGTTCGACACACTCATATCGGCCCTGCCCAAGGCCGAACTGCATCTCCACATCGAGGGC
>CAIWFP010000185.1 GCA_903911985.1 uncultured Sphingomonadales bacterium | reverse complement strand
CGCCGCACGTCCCCCTCGTCGATCGCCGCCACCCAGTCCCACCGCTTGTACAGGGCGTCGCGCAACAGCGCCTCGCGCGTCTTCCAGCGGCGATACAGCGCGTCCTTGCTGACCCGCCCCCCGCGCGCCGCCGCGTCAAGACTGAAGCCCAGCCAGCCCTGCCGCCCATAAAGCGTGAGCGCCGCATCGAGGATCCGCGCCTCGATCGCAGGATCACGCGGGCGCCCCCGACCCGCAGGCCGACCAGAAGGCTGACCAGAGGGCTGGGCCGAGGGCCGAACCGTGCCGGCCGGGGCTTCGGGCTTTGGCCCTGACACTGGCGTGTCGGTTTCGTTTGGCTCTTGCATCATACCTTCGATGGATATACCGACGGACACCGTCTGGTAATTAGATTTGCCACATAGTCACGAGGAATTTCGCATGACGATGATCGGAATAGAAGAGCGGACGGCAATCCGCGAGGGCTTTGCGCGCCTTTTGGCCGACAAGGCCGACGAAGCCGCCCTGCGCCGCGTCATGGCCACCGAGAGCGGCCACGACGCCGGGCTGTGGTCCGCCATTGCCGACATGGGCCTGACCGCCCTGCTGATCGACCCCGAGCATGGCGGCGTGGGGGGCAGCATCGTCGATGTCGAGGCGGTTTTCGAGGAGGCCGGCGCCGCGCTTCTGGCCGGGCCGCTGCTGTCGAGCGCCGTGATGGCAGCCACCCTGATTTCCGCTTCGAGCGATGGTGATGCCAAGGCCCGACTGCTGCCCGCCATTGCCTCGGGCCAGACCATCGCCAGTGTGGCGGTGACGGGCGACAAGGGCCTGTGGACGCTCGATGACATTGGCGTGAGCGCGACAGGCTCGGCGCTGAATGGCGCGGCGAACTATGTGATTGCGGCCAATGTGGCCGATCTCCTGCTGGTCGTCGCGAAAAATGGCGATGGCGTGGCGGTGTACGAGGTCGACCCCGGGGCCGGGGGTGTGACGCTGGAGGCGCTCAAGGGCTGGGACAGCACGATCCGCCTGTCGCGCATTGTGTTCGACGCGGCGCCCGCAACGCGGATCGCCGGGCTTGATGGCGCAGCGGTCGAGCGCATGCTTGATGTCGCGCGCGTTGCCCTTGCCGGCGAACAGGCCGGTGCCTGCCGCCGCATCTTCGACATCACCGTCGAATATCTGCGCACCCGTGTGCAGTTCGGCAGGCCAATCGGTGGCTTTCAGGCGGTGAAGCATATCGCCGCCGATCTGCTGATCGAGGTCGAATCCGCCACCTCCGCCGCCCGCGCCGCCGCGCAGGCGCTGGCCGCTGGCGGCAAGGATGCGCCCGAACTGGTCAGTCTGGCCGCCTTTGCCTGTGCCGATGCCTTCCATGAGGTCGCGGCCGCCGCGATCCAGCTGCACGGCGGCATCGCCTTTACCTGGGAACATCCCGCGCATCTCTATCTGCGCCGCGCGCGCGTCGATGCGCAATTGTTCGGCGCCTCGGACTATCACCGTGAACGCTATGTTTCGGCTCTGGAGAACGCGGCATGAGCAGCACCGATATCAAAACCGAAGTGGAAGCCTTCCTCACCGCCCATTGGGACAGCGAGGCGCGCCGCCCGCGCGAGGGCGCCACACGCGACTGGATGCAGAAGGTGTTCGAGGCCGGCTGGGCCGTCGCCAGCTGGCCCCGGGAATGGTTCGGACGCGGGCTCGACAAGGATGAGAGCAAGATCGTCCTTTCGGCCTTCCGCAAGGCCAAGGCTCCCGGCGCCGGGCAGGACCGCACCAATATCACGGCCGCCTCGCTGATGAATTTTGCCTCGGATGAGGATTTCAAGCGCGAGATCCTGCCGCAACTGCTGACCGGCAAAGTGCAGATCTGCCTGCTCTACAGCGAGCCTGGCGCGGGTTCCGACCTTGCCGCCATCCGCACCCGCGCCGAGCGCCAGGGCGATGATTACGTCATCAACGGCCAGAAGGTCTGGACCTCGGGCGCCCGCACCGCCGATTATGGCCTGCTGCTCGCCCGCACCGACTGGGATGTGCCCAAGCATCAGGGCATCAGCTTCCTCGTCTGCCCCATGCGCCAGCCGGGCATCGATATCCGCCCGATCAACCAGATCACCGGCGACAGCCACTTCAACGAGGTGTTCATCGACAACGCCACCGTGCCGGCCAAAAACCGCATCGGCGCCGAAGGCGAAGGCTGGAAGGTGCTGCAAACCGCGCTGGCGGTCGAGCGGCTAATCATGGGCGAAGGCGCGGGCGAAAGGCGGCAGGGTTCGAGCAAGAGCAATGTCGTCAGCCTGATCGCCATCGCGAAGGAAGCCGGGAAGCTTCAGGATCCGCTGATCCGCCAGAAGATCGCGCAGGCCACCGCCTACCGCCAGCTCAACGCGCTCAACATCGCGCGTGCCAAGGAGGAAATGGCGCAAGGCTCCTCCTCGCCGATCATGTCGCTGGGCAAACTGGCCATGTCGCGCATCCTGCACACCGATGCCGCGGTGATGACGCAGATTCTGGGCGCGGCCAGCATGCTCGACGGCGAGGCCCATGAACGGGCCGCAGACGTCAACTATCGCACCGCCAACGCCTATATGACCTCGATCGGCGGCGGCACCGACCAGATCCAGCGCAACATCATCAGCGAGCGCGTGCTGGGCCTGCCCCGCGAGGTCGAACTCGACCGCGACGTGCCCTTCCGCACCTCGCGCGCGGTCACGGGCTGAAGCGGAACGAGGCATCCATACGCATGGGACAGTTTCCCATGAGGAGAATTCCATGATTATTGACGCAGCGGTTGCCCACGGCAACAAGCAACCTCTTGCGCTGGAGCAAGTGGAGCCGGGCGCCCGGCGACGCTTAGGGAGTGCATAATGAGTGATAGACCCCTGCACGGGATGCGCGTGCTCGATGGCGTGAGTAGTCCGATGGCCGCGATCGCGCGCCACTTTACCGAACTTGGCGCCGATGTGATCCGGCTGGAGCCCGAAGGCGGCGCGCAAGATCGTCGCCAGGGGCTGCTGGTCGATGGTGTCAGCCTCGATTTCGTCGCCGCCAATCTGGGCAAACGCGCCGCGAAAGCCGACCAACTGGCTGCTCTCGCGGTAGATGCCGACCTGCTGATCGCGCCCTTGGGCAAGGTTGATGTCGCGGCTCTGCGCGCGGCCAATCCCGCGCTGGTGGTGCTCAGCGTCTCGGACTTCGGCGATACGGAAGCCTATCGGGACTGGGTGGGATCAGGCGCGGTCTATCACGCGCTGACGGGCGAATTGTCACGCTCGGGCATTCCGGGGCGCGAGCCGCTGCCTCCGCCGGCCTATCTGGCGCTGGTCTGCGCAGGCGTGCAGGCGGCCTATTGCGCGCTGCTGGCCTATTATAACGCGCTCAAGACCGGGCTTGGCGACCACCTCGATTTCTCGGTGCTCGATGGGGCGCAGCAGGCGCTGGACCCCGGCTATGGCATCGCGGGCAGCGCGACAGCGGGCGTTCCCGCCTACAAGCTGCCACGCGGGCGGGCCGAAGCGCGCCATCTCTATCCGATCATCGCCTGCAAGGATGGCTTCGTGCGGCTTTGCGTGCTGGCGCCGCGCCAGTGGCGCGGCATGTTCGAATGGATGGGCAGCCCCGGGGAATTTGCCGATCCCTCCTTCGACCTGCTGCAAACGCGCTTTTCCTCGACCACGCTGATCCCGGCCATCGCGCGCTTTTTCGCCGACAAAACCCGTCTGGAACTCGAAGCCGCGGGTCAACGCTTCGGCGTGCCGACGGCCGCCGTGCTCGATCTCGACGAGGCGCTGGTGAGCGAGCAGATCGCCGCGCGCAAGGCCTTTGTGCCGGTCGAGATCGCGCCGGGCACCTCGGCCCCCTTCCCCGATGGCGTGCTCGAAATCGACGGGGTGCGAATGGGCATTGCCGGACCCGCGCCGCAAGTGCCGACCGCGCCGCTCGCATGGGCCCCGCGCGCCGAACAGCCCCGCCCCGCCCCCGCTGGCGATGGCCCGCTCTCAGGGCTGCGCGTGCTCGATTTCGGCGTGATTGTGGTCGGCGCCGAGGGTGGTCGCCTGCTTGCCGATCAGGGCGCCGATGTCATCAAGGTCGAGAATGCCGCCTTCCCCGATGGATCGCGCCAAAATCGCACCAAGGATCTGATCTCGCCCACCTTCGCCACCGGCCACCGCAACAAGCGCAGCCTTGGGCTGAATGTGCGCGATCCCGAGGGCAAGGCGCTGCTGCTCCGGCTGATCGGGAACACCGATGTGCTGCTCTCCAACTTCAAGGGCGGCACGCTGGAATCGCTGGGGCTGGACTATGCCTCGCTCAAGGCGATCAACCCGCGCATTATCGTCACCGATTCCTCGGCTTTCGGGCCGACCGGTCCATGGTCCAAACGCCTCGGCTATGGCCCGCTGGTGCGCGCTTCGGCGGGGCTCACCATGCAGTGGCGCTATCCGGGCGAGGCGGACAGTTTCAGCGACGCGATCACGGTCTATCCCGACCATGTCGCGGGCCGCATCGGCGCGATCGGCGTGCTGGCGCTGCTGATCCGCCGTTTGCGGACAGGCATGGGCGGCGCGGTCAGCATCAGTCAGGCCGAGGTGATGCTCAGCCATATGGCCGCGCGCATCGCGGGCACGGCACTGGAGCGCGCCGGGCATGTCGTGACCGAGCAGGCCGAGCATTCCGCCATCTACCCCTGCGCTGGCGACGATGACTGGTGCGTGGTGACGCTGCGCCATGACGCCGACCGCGAAGCCGCGCTGAAGGTGAGTGGCGGCCTGCCGCTTGGCGCCTGGCTTGCGACACAGGAGCCGCGCGCGGCCATGGTCGCGCTGCAACAGGCCGGCGTTCCCGCTGGCGCCATGCTGCGCGTGTCGGAATTGCCCGAGTTTGATTATTACCCCAAGCGCCGCTATTTCCGCGAAGTGAGCAACCCCCATATGCGCTTCCCCTTCACGGTCGAGGCCGCGCCGATCCTGTCGCAGCGCCTGCCCGATCCGCCCGAGGCGCCCGCCCCTTTGATGGGCGAACATACCGCGCGGATCATGCGCGACGAACTCGGGCTTGCCGAAGCCGAAATCGCCCGCCTGATCGAGGCCGGGGTGCTGGAACAATATAAAATGCCAGAGGAGACCCCAGCGTGACCGAGACCACCCCTTCCCCCGCCGTCCTCGTCGAGCGGCGCGGCCATGTGATGATCGTCACCCTCAACCGCCCCGAGGCGCGCAACGCCATCAACGAGGCGGTGTGGCTGGGCGCGGGCGAGGCGCTGGCCGAGGCGGAGCGCGATGTCGAGGTGCGCGTGGTGGTGATTACCGGCGCTGGCGACCAGAGCTTCTGCGCGGGCGCTGATCTCAAGGCCCTGTCGCGCGGCGAGCGCATCGCCCCCGAGGACCCGGTCAAGCTTGCCTGGGGCTTTGCCGGCATCGTCTCGCATTGCATCTCCAAGCCATTGATCGCCGCGGTCAATGGCACGGCGCTGGGCGGTGGAACGGAGATCACGCTGGCCTGCGATCTGGCCATTGCCGCCGACAGCGCCAGCTTTGGCCTGCCCGAGGTCAAGCGCGGCATTCTGGCGGGGGCTGGCGGCGCCTTCCGGCTGGTGCAGCAGCTGCCCAGGAAGATCGGTATGGAAATGCTGCTCACTGGCGATCCGATCACGGCGGCGCGCGCGCTGGAACTGGGGCTGGTGAACGCCGTGGTCCCGCGCGAAGGCCTGCTGGACGCCGCGCTGGCCCTCGCCGGGCGGATCGCCGTCAACGCCCCGCTGTCGGTACAGGCCAGCAAGCGCATCGCGCTGGGCATCGCCGATGGCAGGATCGCCAGCGATGATGCGGGCTGGGCCCAGACCCGCCAGGAAAGCGGCACGGTAATGCGCTCACAAGACGCCCGCGAGGGGCCCCTGGCCTTCGCCGAAAAGCGCGCGCCAGTATGGAAGGGCTGCTGAAATGACCATGAGTGATCCCGAACGCATTCCCGTCATCGTCGGCGTGGGGCAGGTCAACGACCGCCCCGCCGATGCCGCCTCGGGCCTCGATTCCGCCGGTCTCATGGAAGCGGCCCTGCGCGCGGCCGAAGCCGATGCGGGCGGCGCTTGGCTGGCCGATCTCGATTCCCTCGCGCTGGTCGATCAGATCTCCTTCCGCGAGATCAACCCCATCGCCCAGAACCTTGCCACGCGGATCGGCGCCCATCCCAGGATCTGCGTACAAACGCCGATGGCCAGCGGCGACAGCCCGATCCTGCTGCTGAACGAGGCGGCCAACCGCATTGGCGCGGGCGAGATCCGCATCGCCGCCATCGCCGGTGGCGAGGCCCTGCGCACCGCCGCCCACCGCCGCGCCGCCGCGCAAGGAACGGATGTTTCGGCGCAGAACGCCTCGCGCGCCATGTCCTCGCGCGGGGCGAGGAGTTTCCGGGGCCGCTATGGGCTGGTCGCGCCGGTGGATGTCTATCCGCTCTATGAAAACGCGGGCCGCGCCGCCTATGGCCAGTCGCTGGCCGAGGCGCAGGCGGAGAGCGGCGCGATCTGGTCGCTGTTTTCGCAGGTGGCCGATGCCAATCCCGGCGCCTGGATCCACAAGCCGACATCCGCCACCGCAATCGTCGAACCGACCGCCGACAACCGCCCGATCGCCCACCCCTACACCAAGCTGATGGTCGCCAATTCCTCGGTCAATCAGGGCGCGGGCTTCATCGTCACCAGCCTTGCCGAGGCGCGCCGCCGGGGCGTGGCCGAGGACCGGCTGATCTATGTCGGCATGGGCGCCGCCGCGCACGAGCCCGACGATCCATTGGGTCGCGACCGTTACGACCGCAGTCCCGGCATGGGCGTTTCCATCACCCGCACGCTGAAACTCAACCAGCTTGCCACCGCCGATCTCGACCATGTCGAACTCTACAGCTGCTTCCCCTGCGTGCCCAAAATGGCGCGGCGGGTGCTCGACTGGCCGCTCGACAAGCCCGCCACGGTGTTTGGCGGGCTGACCTTCGGCGGCGGCCCCATCGGCAATTACATGAGCCACGCCGTGGTCTCCATGGTGCAGAAATTGCGCGAGACCGGGCGCTATGGCCTGCTGTTCGCCAATGGCGGCTTTGCCACCCACAACCACACCATCGTCATCGGCCGCCAGCCCATCGCGGCTACCGCCTTCCCGCAGGAATTCCACTTCCAGCACGAGGCGGATGCGGCACGCGGCGCGGTGCCACCGATTATCGAAGCCTATGAGGGGCCCGCCACCATCGAGACCTACACCGTGCTCTATCAGCGCGACGGCTCGGCCAAATGGGGGGTTATCGTCGCCAAAACGCCGGACGGCGGGCGCACGCTGGCCAAGG
>CAIWFP010000184.1 GCA_903911985.1 uncultured Sphingomonadales bacterium | reverse complement strand
CGCCCACCGAATTCCTGCGCCTGCAGAGCGAGCTGGCCAAGAAGCACATCGACCAGGCCGTGGCCTTCGGTTCGAAGCAGAGCGAAGCCGTTCTGAAGCTGGCCAGCGACGCTGCCGCCCCGGTTTAGAACCGCGTGGCCGTGACGGTTGAGAAGCTGCAGAAGGCTGCTTGATCTATCTGGTTTTCGCCGGGGTTGTGCGCAACCCCGGCGAGACCTCATACCCCGCGGGCAGCATTGCCGCGGCTTTTGTCCGACATCGGCACGGAATGTGGCCATTTTTTGACGCCTTCGCGCGTCACCATGGCTTGCCGACCCCCCCATTTTTGCGGTATTCCCGGCGAATGTCGCACTTCATTCTGAACGCCGGTACGTCTGTGCCCCGCATTCGCGCGGGCCAAGATGACGATTCCGACCACGGCTCCCCTGATCATGGGCAGGGCCAGATCGGCCTTGCCACCCGCACCCGCGCGAAACCCAAGAAGCCCAGCCAGTTCAAGGTGCTGCTGCTGAACGATGATTACACGCCGATGGAATTCGTCGTGATGGTCCTCAAACGCTTCTTCGGCATGGATCTTGAGGCCGCGACACGCGTCATGCTGCATGTCCACCAGAAGGGCGTGGGCGTTTGCGGCGTGTTTCCCTATGAAATCGCCGAAACCAAGGTCAATCTGGTGATGGATTTCGCCCGCGAGAACCAGCACCCACTGCAATGCACGCTGGAAAAGGCGTAAATCCGCGCGACGCGCTGGGCGTTTTGATTCGTGCCGGTGGCATTATACCAAGGCGCTGAGATGCTGACGCATCACGCCTTGGAAATGTTCAAGCGCCACACGGGCTTAACCAAGGTCCGATGAGTCAAGCTCATCGAACCTTGGCATTACCTGCCTCATTTTTGCATTGCTCGATATTCTCGGCGTTCTGGCCATGGTCGCCGGATTGCCGGTCAGACCCGGCCATATCGTGCCGGGGGTGTTGACCGGCGCGGGGCTTTACAGCGTTGCGGGGATAGTGGTGCCGGTTGGTGCTGGTTACTGGCCGGGCGTTGGTGCGCTTCCCATTTCGGCGGGACGATTCCGCCGATTGATAGCGGGCGATCCGCGATCCCTTCTTGCCCCCGACCGCTCCTGCCCTTACGAGGCACCGCGTGCGCATCTTCACCGCCATCGATCGTTATCTCTTCCGGCTGGTGCTGATGCCGATGCTGGCAGTGTTTCTGCTGGCCGCGTCGCTGCTCATCCTCGACAAGATGCTGCGCCTGTTCGACTTTGTCGCCACAGAGGGCGGCCCGGTGTCGGTGGTGTTCAAGATGCTGGCCGATCTGCTGCCGGAATATGCCAGCCTCGCCATTCCGCTGGGGCTGATGCTCGGCACGCTGCTGGCCTTTCGCAAACTGGCCGTCTCCAGCGAGCTTGACGCCCTGCGCTCGGTGGGGCTGAGCTATACGCGGCTGCTGCGCGTGCCTTACATGTTCGCGCTGGGGCTGGCGGTGCTCAATCTCGCCATCGTCAGCTATGTCCAGCCACTCGCACGCTACTACTATGAGCAGCTGGAGTTCCAACTGCGCTCGGGCGCGCTTGGCGCCGCGATCAAGATGGGCGAATTCAACACGCTGGCCGACCGCATGAGCCTGCGCATTGAACAGAGCCAGGACGAGGGCCGCGAGCTGATGGGCATTTTCGCCCGGGTGGCGCAAGCCGATGGGCAGGTGCTCACCATTTCCGCCCGCTCGGGCCGGTTTCTGGCACTGAAGACCAACCCCGACACGGTGATCCTGCGCCTCAACGATGGCCAGATCATTCAGGATTCGCCGCGCAACAGCCCGCGCGTTCTCGGCTTCAGCCAGCATGATCTGCCGATCGAACTACCGGCTCTGGAAAAGTTCCGCCAGCGGGGCGGGCGCGAGCGGGAATATTTCCTGCCCGAACTGCTGCGCATTGGCTGGGCAGACCGCACCTCGCAGGCGGATCGCGCGGTGGTGATGGCCAGCCTCAATTTTCGGCTGGCGGAGGTGGTGATGATCCTGATGTTGCCGCTG
>CAIWFP010000183.1 GCA_903911985.1 uncultured Sphingomonadales bacterium | reverse complement strand
GTTCAGGCACCGATAATCCATGTGAACGGCGATGATCCCGAAGCCGTGACCTTCGCCTGCAAGCTGGCGATGGACTATCGCCAGACCTTCGGCCGCGACATTGTGATTGATATGTGGTGCTATCGCCGCTTCGGCCATAACGAGGGCGACGAGCCCTCATTCACCCAGCCCCTGATGTATGCGAAGATTCGGGCCCATCCACCGGTGAGCGAGGTCTATGCCAAGCGGCTGGTGGAACAGGGTGTCATCGATGGCACCTTCCTGCCCGACGGCATCGCCGCCTTTACCGCCCATCTCGAGGAGGAATTCGAGGCCTCCAAGACCTACAAGCCCAACGAGGCGGACTGGTTCGGCGGACAGTGGAGCGGCTTCAATCGCCCGCAAACCCCGGAAACGGCGCGACGCAACGTGCCCACCGGCATCGAGGGCAAACTGTTCGACAGCCTCGGACGCACACTCACCAGCGTGCCGGACGATTTGACCATCCACAAGACGCTGGCCCGCGTGCTAGACGCCAAGCGCGAGATGTTCACTACTGGCGAAGGCTTTGACTGGGCCACCGGCGAGGCACTGGCCTTCGGCTCGCTGCTGTCGGAAGGCTATGCCGTGCGCCTGTCGGGGCAGGATTCCGGTCGCGGCACCTTCAGCCAGCGCCACTCGGTGTGGGTCGATCAGACCAACGAGCGCAAGTTCATCCCCTTAAGCACCGTGCCCCACGGCCGCTTCGAGGTCCACGACAGCCCGCTATCGGAATATGGCGTGCTGGGCTTCGAGTGGGGCTATGCCAGCGCGGATCCAAAAACGCTGGTCCTGTGGGAAGCGCAATTCGGTGATTTCGCCAATGGCGCCCAGATCATCATCGACCAATATGTCGCCTCGTCGGAATCCAAGTGGCTGCGCGCCAATGGCCTGGTCATGCTGCTGCCGCATGGCTACGAGGGGCAGGGCCCGGAGCATAGCTCGGCCCGTCTGGAGCGCTATCTCCAGCTCTGCGCGCAAGACAATATGCAGGTATGCAATATCACCACCCCGGCGAACTACTTCCACGTCCTGCGCCGCCAGATGCACCGGCCCTTCCGCAAACCGCTGATCATCATGGCGCCCAAAAGCCTGCTGCGCCATCCGCTCGCCAAATCCAAGGCGAGCGATTTCATCGGCGACGGCCACTTCATGCGCATCCTTTCCGACGTCGCCGCGCCCGCTCCGCAAGAGACGCGCCGTCTGGTGCTGTGCTCGGGCAAGGTGGCCTATGACCTGTTCGAGGCGCGCGATGCGGCGGGCCTCACCGACACCCAGATCGTCAGGCTGGAGCAGCTCTATCCCTTCCCGGGCGAACCGCTGGCCTTGCGCCTGAAGGAAATGACCAACCTCGAAGATGTGGTGTGGTGTCAGGAAGAGCCGAAGAACAACGGCTCGTGGTTCTTTGTCGAGCCGCTGATCGAGGAGACCCTGAAAGCCGCCGGTTCGAAGGCGACTCGTGCGCGCTATGCCGGCCGCACGGCCAGCGCCTCGCCCGCCACGGGCCTGGCCAAGCGCCACGCTCTCGAACAGGGCGCGCTGGTGGCCGATGCGCTGGGCCTGTCGGCCCGCTCGGAAATCCGCCGTCTAAAAAAATCCTGATCCCCTCACAGGCCCCCAGTTGCCCGTTTGAAAAAGGCCGCAAAGATGTCCAGCGAAGTCAAAGTCCCCACGCTCGGTGAATCGGTGAGCGAGGCCACGATTGGCCAATGGCTCAAGCAGCCGGGCGATATCGTCGCCCTCGACGAACCGATCGCCAGTCTGGAAACCGACAAGGTCGCCATCGACGTCCCAGCCACGGCGGCAGGAGTCCTCGGCGCCCAATTGGCTAAAGTTGGCGATACGGTAACCGTGGGCGCGGTCATCGCCCTCATCGAGGCAGGTATCGGCGCTGTGGCCCGGCCGGCCCCGGCAGTCTCCTCACCCGCCGCGACAACACCGGTGGCACCCGTTGCGGCCTCCGTTGCCAAAACCGATCCTGCCGTGCTGTCACCGGCGGTCCGGCGCGCCATTCTCGAATATGGCATTGATCCCGCCGCGGTAACGGGCACCGGCAAGGATGGCCGCATCACCAAGGAAGACGTAATCGCCGCCGCGCAGAACAAGTCGGCTCAGCCACAATCCGCGCCGTCCACCCCTTCGGCCCCGGCTCCGCTGCCTGCTGGCGGACCGGTTCGCGCCGAGGAGCGGGTGAAGATGACCCGCCTGCGCCAGACCATCGCCAAGCGTCTCAAGAGTGCGCAGGATACCGCCGCCCTGCTCACCACCTTCAACGACGTCGACATGTCAGCGGTGATGGACGCGCGCAACCGCTTCAAGGACAGCTTTGAAAAGAAGCACAACGTAAAACTCGGCTTCATGAGCTTCTTTGCCAAGGCCGCCTGTCTGGCCCTGAAGGATATTCCCGCCGTCAACGCCCAGATCGAGGGCGACGAGATCGTCTACTTCAACTACGTCGACCTCTCTGTGGCTGTCTCCGGCCCCAATGGGCTGGTCGTGCCGGTGGTGCGCAATGTCGACAAGATGGGTTTCGCCGATATCGAGAAGGCCATCGCCGACTATGGCAAAAAGGCCAAGGATGGCACGCTGACCATGGACGACATGAAGGGCGGCACCTTCACTATCTCCAATGGCGGCGTATTCGGTGGGCTGATGTCCACCCCGATCATCAATCCTCCGCAGAGCGCGGTTCTGGGCCTCCACCGCATCGAGGACCGCCCCGTGGTGCGCGATGGGCAGATCGTCATCCGCCCGATGATGTATATCGCCCTGTCCTACGACCACCGCCTGATCGATGGCCGCGAGGCGGTAACCGCGCTGAAGACGATCAAGGAAGCGATCGAGGATCCCACCCGCCTGCTGATTGACCTTTAAGGGAAAGCTGACCCATGGCTGACTACGACTACGACGTTCTCGTCATCGGTGCCGGCCCCGGCGGCTATGTCGCGGCAATCCGCGCCGCGCAGCTGGGCATGAAGGTCGCCTGTGCCGAAGGGCGCGAAACGCTGGGCGGCACCTGCCTCAACGTCGGCTGTATTCCCAGCAAGGCGCTGCTGCATGGCTCGGAACTCTTCGAGGAAGCGCACGACGGCACTCTCGCAAAATTCGGCGTGAAAACCGGCAAGGTCGAACTCGACCTGCCCACACTGCAGGGCGAAAAGGTCGGTGCCGTCAAGGAACTGACGCAAGGCATCGAATTCCTGTTCAGGAAGAACAAGGTCGACTGGCTCAAAGGCTACGCCAAATTCACCGGTCCTCACGCCGTAGACATCACCGGCAAGACCGTTACTGCCAAGCATATCGTCATCGCCACAGGCTCCTCGGTCACCCCGCTGCCCGGAGTTGAGGTTGATAATGACGCAGGGATCATCGTGGACAGCACCGGCGCCCTCGCGCTTGCCCGCGTGCCCCAGCACCTCGTCGTCATCGGTGGCGGCGTCATCGGGCTGGAACTGGGCTCGGTGTGGCGCAGGCTTGGGGCCAAGGTCACCGTAGTTGAATTCCTCGACCAATTGCTGCCCGGCATGGATGGCGAAGTCCGCAAGGAAGCCGGCAAAATCTTCAAAAAGCAGGGCATGGAACTGCGCCTCTCCACCAAGGTCACCGGCGCCAGCGTGAAAGGCAAGAAGGCCACGCTCACGCTGGAGCCCGCTGCTGGCGGCGCCGCTGACACGCTGGAGGCCGATTGCGTGCTGGTCGCCATCGGCCGCCGCCCCCTCACCGATGGGCTGAATCTGAACGCGATTGGCCTGGTGCCGAACGCGCGCGGCCAGATCGAAACTGACCATGACTTCCGCACCGCCGTGGACGACGTCTGGGCCGTCGGCGACGTCGTTCCCGGCCCTATGCTCGCCCACAAAGCCGCGGATGATGGGCTAGCCGTGGCCGAAAACATCGCTGGCCTCACCGGTATTGTGAATCACGACGTCATTCCCGGCGTGGTCTACACCACCCCCGAAATAGCCGGTGTCGGCCTCACCGAGGAAGCCGCCAAGGAACGGGGCGAGATCAAAATCGGCAAATTCCCGATGCTGGCCAACAGCCGTGCCAAAACCAACCGCGAGCCCGATGGCTTCGTTAAAATCATCGCCGACGCGAAGACCGACCGCGTGCTGGGCGTCTGGGCAATTGCCACGGTCGCCGGCACCATGATCGCAGAGGCGGCGCTTGCCCTTGAATTCGGCGCCACCAGCGAAGACATCGCCTATACCTGCCACGCCCACCCGACCCATTCCGAAGCGATCAAGGAAGCGGCCATGGCAGTGCGGGGCAAGCCGATCCATATGTGAAGGTAGTAGGGGGGAAGATGCAGCCCCCCCTGCACCCCATAACGTCTCCCGGCGAGAGCACGCGTCAAATGCGCCGTCGCCGCTGACGTGACCCCCAACCTTCATCCAGTTGCTATTAGAGCCTCGGCATCGTTGTTGCCCAGTGGGGCAGGTGAAGCAAGGGGCTGCGTAGCGTAGCCTCCAGCTATGCGGAGCGATGCAGCC
>CAIWFP010000182.1 GCA_903911985.1 uncultured Sphingomonadales bacterium | reverse complement strand
TCACCCTTGGCGCAAGGCCGCAGCGCCGCAGGCGATTAAAGCCGCTTCGCGTCAAGGCGCGACGATGAGAGGGTGCGCAACGACGACATTATTGGGAGCGCGAGGGGGTAACCCCCTCGCACCTACCTCTTTAACCCCTCCTTAAGGCCCCCTTAAAACTTGTTATCCCGGGGAAACCCGTTGGGAGGCATCCGCCCCGACCCGCCCCGCGCCACCTTCCACAGCATCACGTCCTTCTCGGTGCGGGTGCGGCCGCTTTCGCCGCCCATGGCCCATGACAGGCCATCTTCCAGCCGGAAGGTGGTGGCATCGGCCATGCCGCCATCGCGATAGCGTTGCAGGGTGACGCCCTGCCCCTTGCTCATCACCGGCAGTTCGGAAAGCGAGAAGATCACCAGCTTGCGGTTCTCGCCCACCACGGCGATGTGGTCGTGCTCCTGCGGAATTTCGCGCAGCACGGTGAGTTTGACGCCCGGCTTGGTGCTCATCACGCCGCGACCTTTACGGGTTTCGGCCAGAAGTTCCTCGGCCTCCACGGCAAAGCCGCGCCCGGCGTTGGAGGCCAGCAGCAGCAGCGCCTTGGGCCGATAGGGGATGAGGGCGATGATCTGCGCCTCGGCCTCGATATCCACCATGCTGCGCACCGGCTCGCCAAAGCCGCGCGCGCCGGGCAGCTTGTCGGCGCCCAGCGTGTAGAAACGGCCATTGTCACAGGCGAGGAGCAGCTTGTCGGTGGTTTGGGCGTGGAGCGCGAAGGCCGGCCCATCGCCCTCCTTGAACTTCCAGTCGCCATCAAGCGGCAGATGCCCCTTGGCGGCGCGCACCCAGCCCCTGGCCGAAAGGATCACCGTCACCGGTTCCTTCTCGATCATGGAATCGAGGCTGAATTCACGGGTGGGCGCGGCTTCCTCGATCGTCGTGCGGCGCCGACCGAGCGCGGTATCCTCGGCATAATCCTTGCGCAGCGCCACCAGATCGCGCTTCAGCCTTGTGCGCTGGCGGGCCGGGCTGTCCAGCAGGGCATTGAGCTCGCCCTGCTCCTTCAGCAGATCGGCATGCTCCCCGCGCAGCTCCATTTCCTCCAGCTTGCGCAAAGACCGCAGCCGCATGTTGAGGATCGCCTCGGCCTGTCGGTCGGTCAGGGCGAATTCGGCGATCATCAGCACCTTGGGCTCGTCCTCTTGCCGAATGATCTCGATGATCCGGTCGAGGTTGAGATAGGCAATGATATAGCCTTCAACCAGTTCCAGCCGCGCGGCGATCTTGTCCAGCCGGTGGCGGCTGCGGCGCACGAGGATGTCGATCTGGGCGACAATCCATTCCTGCAAAATCAGCTTCAGCCCGAACACGCCCGGGGTGCGGTGGGCATCCAGAACGTTGAGGTTGAGCGAGAAGCGGCTCTCCAGATCGGTGAGCTTGTAGACGCTTTCCTTGAGCAGTTCGGGGTCGACATTGCGGCTTTTGGGCACCAGCACGATGCGGATGGTCTCGTCGCTCTCGTCGCGCACGTCCTCGAGGATGGGCAGCTTCTTGTCCATGACGAGGCTGGCCAGCTGTTCGATCAGCTTGCCCTTCTGCACCATGTAGGGGATCTCGGAGATGACCAGCTGCCACTGGCCGCCCGCCAGTTTCTCGATGCCGGTCGGCTCCCACACGCCCGCCGCGTCCCGCCCCGTGGAAAAGCGCGCCCGCACGCGAATGGCGCCCTTGCCGCTCTCATAGGCCGCGCTGATCGCCGCCGCACTATCGACCACCACGCCGCCGGTGGGAAAATCCGGACCCTTGAACACTTCCATCAGCTGGGCATGTTCAACATGGGGATTGTCGATCAGCAGCTGCGTCGCATCGAGGATTTCCGCCACATTGTGGCTGGGGATGGAGGTGGCCATGCCCACGGCGATGCCGGTGGAACCATTGGCGAGAAGATTGGGGAACAGGCCGGGGAAGATTTCCGGCTCTTCCTCCTCGCCATTATAGGTCGGGTGGAAGGTAACGGTGCCATCCTCAAGCCCCGCCATCAGCTGCATCGCGGTTTTGGTCAGCCGCGCTTCGGTATAGCGGTAGGCGGCGGCATTATCGCCATCGATATTGCCGAAATTGCCCTGCCCCTCCACCAACGGATAGCGCAGCGAAAAATCCTGCGCGAGGCGCACCATCGCGTCATAGACCGACTGGTCACCATGCGGGTGATATTTGCCGATGACATCGCCGACCACGCGGGCCGATTTCTTGTAGGCCTGCGCCGGGTCGAGCTTGAGCTGACGCATCGCCCACAGCAACCGGCGGTGCACCGGCTTCAGCCCATCGCGCAGATCGGGCAGCGAGCGGGCGGTGATGGTGGACAGGGCATAGACGAGATACCGCTCCGACAGCGCGCTATCAAAGGGCGCGTCGACGATGGCGGCGAAGGGATCGGGCTGGATAATGTCGGTCGGGTCACTCATGGCGCGGCATCCCTAGCAGCGCCGCGCGCGCCCCCCAAGTGGGGTGTCGCCCTAATGGGCCCGCATATCGCGGCTTTCCCCCGGAATTCGCACTTCAATCCCATCCAGCGCCTCGGTAAGGTGGATCTGGCAGGCCAGGCGGCTGGTGCGGGCAACGCCGGTGGCCAGATCGAGCATGTCTTCCTCGTCGGCGCTGGCGGTGGGCAGCTTGGCGAACCAATCGGCGGAAACGATGACATGGCAGGTGGAACAGGCCATCTGCCCCTCGCAAGTACCTTCCAGCGCCATGCCGGCGGCCTGCGCCACCTCCAGCAGCCCGGCGCCCAGCTTGGCCCGCGCGACTGAGCGTTTACCGTCGGCGGCAATGAAATTCACAGTAATCACGCGAAAGCCCTTCGATTTCATATCATCTGGTCTGCCGCTGCGGCATCCAGACGCTTCAAGGCCCCGGCAAACTCTCCGGCATCCGTATAGCGCCCAAAGCCCAGACGAATCGAGGACTTTATCGCGGGTGTGGCAAGACCCAGCGCCCGCAGCACATGGCTGGGCCGGCCAGAGCCCGAAGCGCAGGCCGATCCCGCCGAAAATGCGATATCGCGGCAGTCGGACATCAGCCGCGCGACATCCAGCCCCGGCAGGGTCAGATTGAGATTGCCATGCCAGCGTTGGCTGGCGCTGCCATTCAGCCGCCAGTGGGGCAGCATGGCGCGGGCGATTGTCCACAGGTTTTCCACATGTGCCGCATCGTTTTCCCGCTGGCTTATGCACAGGGCCGCCGCCGCGCCAAACCCCGCGCACAGGGCCGGGCTGAGCGTGCCGGAGCGCAAGCCCCCCTCCTGCCCGCCGCCGTGGATCAGCGGCGTCAGCGCCACCCCATCGCGCAGCCACAGCGCGCCGATGCCCTTGGGGCCGTATAGCTTGTGGGCGGATATGGCGATCATGTCCGCGCCCCCGAACAGCTCGTGCGCGCGCGCCTCCAGCTTGCCCGCGCCTTGTGACCCGTCGCACAGCAACAGGGCGCCAGCGGCATGGGCCCGCGTCGCCATTTCCGCCACCGGCTGAATGGTGCCGATCTCGTTGTTCACCTGCATCAGGCAGACGAGATCGGTGCCGGGCGCGATTGCGCTGGCCGGGTCGACCAGCCCCTCGCCATCCACTCCCAGAAAATCCACCGGCGCGCCGCTGGCCCGCGCCGTGTCGAGAACCGCCGCATGCTCTATGGGCGACACCAGCAGGCGCCCATCCCGGCCCCCATCGCGCCCCCCATCGCGGCCCCCATCTCGGGCCCCATCTCGGCTCCCATCTCTCCGGGGCCTGCCCATGATGGCGAGGTTGATCGCCTCGGTCGCGCCGCTGGTGAAGATCACCCGTCCGCCGGGCGGGAACAGCGCCGCCACCTGATCACGCGCGACTTCCACGGCGGCGGCGGCGGCACGGCCGGGCCTGTGGGCGCTATGCGGATTGGCAAAACCCACGGCGTCTGGCCCATCCAGCCGCCCAACATCCAGCCCCCCGACATCCAGCCAGCGCAACATCGCCTCGCGCGCTTCCGGGGCCAGCGGGGTGGTCGCCTGATAGTCGAGGTAGATCATCGGGCCTTCCCCCGCGCAATCGCCCGCATCACCGTCAGCAGCGCGTCGATCTCCCCACGCGTCGTCTGCCGCCCGATGCTGACGCGAAACACCTCGCGCGCACTGGCCTCGCTCATGCCTATCGCCAGCAGCGTGTCGCTCGGCTTCATGCTGCCCGAGGAACAGGCGCTGCCCGCCGAAATGGCGATGCCGGCACTGTCGCAGCGGATCAGCGCCAGCGAGGCGTTGACCCCGGGCAGGCGATAGGCGCCGATGGTCGGCAGGCGCGGGGCCTCGGCCGCGATCACCTCGGCGCCCAGCCCCCGCATCTCCGCCTCCAGATAGGCGCGCAGATCCGCCGCCCCGGCCAGCCAGCCATGGTCATCGCGCGCCAGTTCCAGCGCGGTGGCGAGGCCGAGGATATAGGGCAGGTTCTCCGTGCCCGGACGATAGCCGCGCTCCTGCCCGCCCGTCGGCTCCAGCAGGGCGAAATCGCGCACAAGCAGCGCGCCAATGCCCGGCGGCGCGCCCAGCTTGTGCCCGGCAATGACAATCATGTCCGCATCCGGCAGGGGCAGCTTGCCCACCCCTTGCGCGCAATCGGCCAGCAACGCCGCGCCGCGCGCGCGCACGGCCCCGGCAAAGGCGTCAAGCGGCTGGATCACCCCGGTCTCGTTGTTCACCTGCTGCACGGCGATAAGGTCGGCATCCGGCAGGCTATCCGGCGAGATCAGCCCCGCGCCATCCACCGGAATCGTATCCGCCCCCGCCAGCCGCAACAGGGCGGGATGCTCCACCGCGCTGGCGAATTTGCGCGAAGCTTTGGCGCACCCTTGTCGCGTGTGGCGCATTTGGCCCCAACCGATGGCCAGCGCCTCGGTCGCGCCGCTGGTAAAGATCACCTCACCCTTGCCATCGCCATATGGCCAACCCAGCGCCG
>CAIWFP010000181.1 GCA_903911985.1 uncultured Sphingomonadales bacterium | reverse complement strand
TCTCAACGAGCCGATGACCGCGGGCAATGACCTCCTGCAGCTGCGTCTGGGCGCCTTTGGCAAGTCGGTGTTGCGCTTCACCCTGAATTCCACTTTGGGCCTCGCCGGTATTTTCGATTTTGCCTCGCACCACAATCTTGAGCACCACACCGCCGATTTCGGACAAACGCTGGGCCGCTGGGGGGCAAAGCCGGGGCCCTATGTGGTGATGCCCCTGCTGGGTCCGGCGAATTTGCGTGATGGCATTGGCCGGATGGTAGACATCGTCGGCGATCCGATCAGCTGGGTATTTGGCGGGATTACCACCACGTTCGGCGGCTCGCGCGAGGGGACCGATGTGGTGGATGGCCGGACCAAGGCCGAGCCGGCCCTGCGTGCGGTCTATGATTCGACAGACCCCTATGCGACGGCGCGCTCCGGCTATATGCAGAACCGCGCCGCAGCGGTGCGCGAGGCGACGGGCAAGGCCGAGGAACTGCCCGATTTTGATGCTTCGTGAGTTCCGGACACGGGTTCTGGGGATGTGGGCCGGGGCATCTGGCCAGCCAGCGTTCAGCTGCAACATTTATGGAACGACTTTGCAACCAGATCGCGGGGCGCGTAATGGCATTCGGGCAGGGAAGAAGGAAATCATGGTGAACTTTGCTTCGTTTGGGATCCAGTGGCGGAATCTGCGGGCCGGTGTTTCGGGTCGGTTTGTGATGCCCGCGCTTGTGGTGGTTGCCGCCGTGTCGGGCATTGTGGCCACGGCTGTGCCCACGCCCGCCCTGGCACAGGCTGGCGCCCATGCGCGCGACCCTCAGGCAGAGGCCTTCATCGACGCCAATGCCCGCCACGTGCTGAGCGTTTTGAACGACCGCCACACCAGCATCGAGCAGCGCCATCAGGCCTTTCGCACCCTGATCGGCGAGCTGGTCGACTGGCCGCACCTCACCCGTTTCGTGCTGGGCAAATATGCCCGCACCGCCACCCCCGATCAGCTGGCCCGCTTTACCGCGGCCTATCGCACCTATGCCGAGGGGGTGTATCAGCACCGCATCGATGATTATCGCGCCAACAAGGCGGTCGTCACGGGGTCGCAGATGCGCAAACCCGGCGATGTTATCGTCATCACCTCCTTCACCGGCGCCCAGGATCCGCAGGGCGTCGATCTGGCCTGGCGCGTGCTGGGCGGCGGCAACAGCTGGAAGATGGTGGATGTGCAGGTGAAGGGCGTCTGGCTGGCCATTACCCAGCAGCAGGATTTCATCTCGACGATCGACAATCACGGCGGCAATGTGGATGTGCTGATCAACCAGCTCATCGCCGACGCCGCCAAGCAGCAGCAGCGTTGAGCCATCGCCGGCCGACCGCGCGCAGACATTAACACGGGGACTTTCGCAATGCGCACACATTGGGGCGAAACCGCCATGGGCTTTATCGTGCTGGCGCTGGCGGGGCTGTTTCTCGTCTATTCGCTGGGCGTGGCCAAGGCTGGCAGCGGCGTGGGTGGCTATGAGCTGACCGCCAAATTCGGTGATGCGGGGGGCCTCGCGCCCGGTGCCAAGGTCAGCGTCTCGGGCGTGAAGGTGGGCACGGTTTCGTCCATCTCCCTCGATTCCAAGAGCTATCTCGCGGTCGCCCATCTGGTGATTGGCGGCGATGTGAAGCTGCCAAGCGATTCCACCGCCAAGATCACCAGCGATGGCCTGCTGGGCGGCCAGCACATCGTCATCACCCCGGGCGGCGCGGAGGATAATCTCAAGGCCGGGGACGAGATCGCCAATACGCAAGGGGCGGTGGATCTGTTCGGGTTGATCGGTTCGTTCCTGCGTCCCCAATCGGGAGATGCCAAGCCCGCGCCCACCGCTTCGCCCATAGCCTCGGGCAGCCCTGCGGCAAAGGCGACCGCCGGGGCTTCGGCGCTCGGGGCCTATCCCGCCGGTGCCGACTGACATGGTGGCCAGCGCCCAAGTGGTTGACGGGCCCGACAGCGGCCCGCCGGCGCCCGCCGCATGGCCCGACCGCCTGCTGTCACCCTTCACGGCCATCGGCGCGGGAAGCATCGTCGCGGCGGCCAGCATTGGGCGGGTGGCGTTGTTCGCGGCGCGCGCCCTTCGTGCCGCGCTCACCCCGCGCTGGTATTTCGGGCAGATCCTGCGCCAACTCTATGCCATCGGCTTCCTGTCGCTGCCGGTGGTGGGGATGACGGCGGTATTCACCGGCGCTGCCCTCGCGCTCAACATCTGGACGGGCGGCTCCCGCTTCAACGCCGAGGAGGCGATGCCGCAGATCGTCGCCATCGGCATCACCCGCGAGCTGGGGCCGGTGATGGCCGCGCTGATGTTGGCAGGCCGGGTTTCGGCGGCCATCGCCTCGGAAATCGGCGCGATGAAGGCCACCGAGCAGATCGACGCGATGGTGACCCTCTCGACCGACCCCTACCGCTATCTGATCGCGCCGCGCCTGTTGGCGGCGGTGATCATGCTGCCGCTGCTCACGCTGCTGGCCGACATCATCGGCATTGGCGGCGGCTGGCTGGTCGGCGTGCGGGTGCTGGATATGTCGCCGACGATCTATATCCAGAACACTTGGGACTTTTTGCAGAATTGGGATGTCGAATCCGGTCTCGTCAAGGCGGCGGTGTTTGGCTTTATCGTCGCGCTGATGGGCTGCTATAACGGCATCACGGCCAAGGGCGGTGCGCGCGGCGTCGGCCGGGCAACCACGCAGGCGGTGGTTTCCTCGGCCATTCTCATCCTTGCGGCAGACTATCTGCTCACCTCGCTGTTCACCCGGATCTGAGCGCCATGGCGGAGGTAATCGTTCCCAAGCTTGAATGGCGCGACGTATCGAAGCGGTTCGACGGGCCGCAGGTTTTGGCCGGTCTTGATCTGGCGGTGGCGCCGGGACGCAGTCTGGTGATTATCGGCGGCTCCGGGCAGGGCAAGTCGGTCGCCATCAAGATCGCGCTCGGGCTGATCCCCGCCGATTCGGGGCAGGTGCTGATCGATGGCGTCGATGTCGCGGGCCTGTCGGCGCAAGACCATGCGCAGTTCTTCGCGCGGGTGGGCATGCTGTTTCAGGGCGGCGCCCTGTTCGACAGCCTTTCCGTGTGGGAAAACATTGCCTTCCGCCTGATCAACGCCGAACGCATGCCCCGCCGCGAGGCGAAGGCGCGGGCGCTGGAGGTGCTGGGGCTGGTGCGGCTGGGCAGCCATGTGGCCGACCTCTATCCGTCCGAGCTTTCCGGCGGCATGCAGAAGCGGGTCGGCCTCGCCCGCGCCATCATCGGCAATCCGGAAATCCTGTTCTTCGACGAGCCGACTACCGGCCTCGACCCGATCACCGCCAGCGCCATCAACGCCCTCATTCGCGACCGGGTCAGTTCGCTCGGCTGCACGGCGGTGTCGATCACCCATGATCTGGCCTCGGCGCGCACCATTGCCGACGAGATCGCCATGCTGCATCAGGGGCGCATCGTCTGGCGGGGTGATGCGCATGAGCTGGATACCACCGACAATCCCCATATCCGCCAGTTCGTGGATGGGCGTGCCGATGGCCCCATCAACGCCGATGTCTGAGCCGGAGCCGATGGGTAGACGGCGCACCTTTCCGGCCCGCTGATCCCGATGCTGGCCCCGGTTCATCGCATGCGGCTTTGGCTGGCGGGGCTGGCATTGGTGGCGCTGGCGGCGGGGCTGGTTACGCTGTCGGGCGATTGGCTGTTTGCCGAGGATCCGCTGGGGCTGGTCGCCGCATCGCTGGGCTGGCACCACGAGGCGCCCGCTTCCAACGATGTGCCGCTGGAAACCTTCCTGCCCGGGCAAAAGCGCGATCTCTCACCGGAAAAGGCGCTCGCGGAAAACCTGGCCAGCCCGATCGATACCAAAAATCCGGCGGCACCGCCCTTCGTTGCCAGCTGGCTTGGCGCGGGCGATCTGGCGCGGGCGGGTGAGTGCATGGCCAGTGCGATCTATCACGAGGCCGCTGGCGAGCCTGAGGCTGGGCAGATGGCGGTGGCTCAGGTTATCCTCAACCGGTTGCGCCATCCGCGCTATCCCAAAAGCGTGTGCGATGTGGTCTATCAGGGGGCGGATCGGGCCACAGGCTGCCAGTTCACCTTTACCTGCGATGGCTCGCTGGCGCGCAAGCCGGATGCCGCCGGTCTGGCCCATGCGCGGGCGATTGCCGATGCCGCGCTGCATGGGGCGACCTCGCCACTGGCGGGGCAGGCAACGCATTATCACACCATCTGGATCGTGCCCTTGTGGGCACGTGAAATGCGCAAGGTGGCGATAGTCGGCCACCACGTGTTCTATCGCCCGCCGGGGGCCTATGGCGCCTATCCGGCGCTTGGCGGTGGGGCAGGGGTGGTGGCTGCCTCCACCGGCCTGCCAGCGCAGGGTGCGGAGGGCGTTCATGGGGCGGCCCCGCACGGCCTGTCGCGCCCGGACGAGGCCTCGCCATCCACCATGCCGGGGCGTGGCGCTGAGCCTGGTCGGCTGGCGCCCGCCGCTGATGTGGCGGGGGTGGGGACGGCGTCATCACCGGCACCCTCTGCGGCGGCCCATGGTCAGGCGCGGTCCTACTTCGGTGCGTCGCGGCGGCGGGAAGGGAC
Organism: uncultured Sphingomonadales bacterium; assembly: GCA_903911985.1. Classification (GTDB taxonomy): domain Bacteria; phylum Pseudomonadota; class Alphaproteobacteria; order Sphingomonadales; family Sphingomonadaceae; genus Novosphingobium. Next base: position 6,574 of record CAIWFP010000181.1, on the reverse strand, counting down.
GCTGGCTCTGCCGGGCGCGCCGTGAATCGGCATTGCTGCGTCGCACAATACTGCGGCGTGGTGTGCAAAGGGTGATTGATCCGTTTCGACGCTAACAGGCCATTGTTGGCGGCCAGATACACCGGATACCGGCCTGCTCGGCGTATTGCGCTGCGGTATAATGCCTATTCTGGGGTCCTCTCGACAAGGGTGGATCACGGTCATGGCAACAGCGGCAATCACCTATACATGGATAGAAAGTCCGGAGCGGAAGCCGGCTGTCTCCCATGCCCCGGCAGGGCTCACCTCGGGCCGTCGCGCCAACGCGCGCCCGGTGGGAGACTGGTTCCGCCCGGTGGACATCGCCGTGGCGCTGCTGGCGCTGCTGGCATTCGCGCCCCTGCTGGTGCTGGTGGCTCTGGCTGTGCGCCTCACCAGCCCCGGCCCGGTGCTCTTTGCCCACAAAAGGGTGGGGCGCGGCGGCCGCATTTTCGCCTGCTTCAAGTTCCGCACCATGGTGATAGACGACGATGCCCGTCTGCATCTGTTGCTGGCCAACGACCCCGCAGCGCTGGCGGAATGGCAGAAGGACCACAAGCTGCGCAACGATCCGCGCATCACCCGCGTCGGCAATTTCCTGCGCCGCAGCAGTCTGGACGAGCTGCCCCAGCTGTTCAACGTGCTGCGTGGCTCCATGAGCCTCGTCGGCCCCCGTCCCATCGTGGCGGGCGAAGTGGCGCGCTATGGCAATCGCTTTGGCGATTATTGCAAGGTGCGTCCCGGCATTACCGGCCTGTGGCAGGTGAATGGGCGATCCAACACTTCCTATCGCCAGCGGGTGGCGATGGATGTGCTCTATGTCCGCCGCCGCAGCCTTGCGCTGAATGGCATGATTATCGCCAAGACCCTGCCCGCCGTCATGCTGCAGCGCGGCTCGTGCTAGCGCGCGTGGCCCGCGTCTGGCCGGTGGGACCGATAGCAGGCGGGTCGAGATAATGGCGGAGGGTCTGCCTGGCGAGGCATCGACCGACCCGGCAGCGGCTGCGGGACCCAAGCTGTTTTTCGTGAAGGCGGGCCAAGGGTCCGCCGAGCGGCGCTTGCGTATGCCGTTGCGCGGTGCGCGTGGCGGTGGGCGCCGCAGGGTGGCGCGGCAAGGCCTGCGGCATGATCTGCCGGTGGTGCCGCGCTGGCCCGCGCCGGCGCTGGCCTTGCTGGGTGTTGGCGCCTGCGGCGTGGGCGGAGCGAATAGCGAATTTCTCAGCGTGCTGGTCGCCGAAATCAGCCTCATCCTCTCCGCCGCCATTCTCTATCGCGCCCGCCTGCCCCGCCTGAACGCTGCCGAGGTTGGGCCGGTTCTGGGTGGATTGCTCGCCTTTCTGGGTTGGGCGGCGCTGCCGCGCCTTCTCCACCAAACGAGCCTGCTGGCGCCGGACAGGTTCTGGCCCGCGTGGCTGGGTGATGCGGGGCTGGTGGCGGCGTTTGTGGCGGCGGCGGCGGTGGGTTTGCGCCGCAGGAATGCGGAAAGCTTCGCCATCTGGCTCACCCTGTTCACCAGCCTGTTTATCGCTGGCTCACTCGCGCTGCGGCTGGCGGGGCCCCCGGTGGGCTGGCCCTTTGCGCTTGAGGATGACAGGCTGCATCGCTTTGCCGGCTCGGTCGGCAATCCCAATGCGGCGGGTGTGGCCTTTGCCATGCTCAGTCTCGTCGCCTTGGGGCTGTCGCGGGTGCTGGGCGCGCGCTGGGTGGAAAACTCCGGCGACGGCCTGTTGCTGGGCGGTCTTGGCGTGATGGCGGTGGCGCTTTCGGGCATGGCTCTCGTGGCTATCACCCAGTCGCGCATGGCGCTGGCCTTGCTGGTGGGGGGGCTGGCCCTGCAACAGCTGACCCGCGGGCGCGGCTTGCGCGGCTGGCGCGGCTGGCGGTGGGCGGCGATGCTGGTGGTGGGGCTCTGTCTCGCTCTGGCCGCCAGCGCCACGCTCGACCGCTTTGCCCCGGTGGAGGCCGATAGCGTCAGCCGGGGGGCGATCTGGCTGCATTATCTGGCGCTGGCGGGTCGGATGCCACTGGCGGGGTATGGGCTCGGCGCCTTTGCCGAATTGAATGCCCATACGCTGACGCCCGAATCGGCCCTGGCGCTATGGAGCTTTGGCGCGGCCCATGCCGCTCCTGTGCAGTTGGCGCTGGAGGCGGGCTGGCCGGGGCTGCTGATTCTGGGCATTGTGGCCGGGCTGGTGGGGCGGCGCGTGGCAGGTTTGCTGCGGGGCGGTGCAGACCCGATCGGGCAGGCCATGGTGTTGGCGGTTCTGGTGGCTCTGGCGGCGGGCATGGTGGATATCGCGCTGAATGTGCCGGGTATCGCCCTGTTGGCGAGCATTCTGAGCGGACTGAGCTGGGGCCGTTCCCTGCGGGCCAGTGGCTGGCGGGGAGGGCCCTAGTCCTCTCCGGGTGGGTTCGCGTGCGGCGGGGTTGCCACCCGCAGCAGCGCCAGTTGGTAGGCGGCCCCGGCCGGTGAATCGCCCATGTTCGTCTCGATCCCACCTCTCTGCGCATTGTCATAGCGGGTGAGCCAAACGGCCTCGTCGATCATGTGCTGGCGGGTCGCACGGTCCAGCTGCCGCCAGGCCCGCGCACCCAGCGCGATGCGCCAACGGGCTTCCTGACGCAGGAAAGGCGCCGCGCGATAGCTTGCGGCATAATCCGCCATGGCTTGCGGGGGCGTCGCCGCACCGGATGCGCCGATGGCAAGCTCGGTGGAGAGGATCAGGCTGGGCGCCCAGCCAGCCCTTGTCGCGTGCAGATGGCCAATCAGTTCGCGCGCACGGGCCAGATACATTTGGCGCAGGCCCGGCTCTGGCGCTTCTGCCGATGTTGTCAGCGCAATCTGGGCCAGAGCAGCCTTGGCCCGGTCCGGCAGGGCGCCGGGGGGCGTATCGGCAAACCGCTCCAGAATTTCGCCCCGCGCAGAACCATCTCCCGAGTCCATCGCGGTGATGATCGCTTCACTGCGCCATTCGCCAAGCGCGATGGGCAGACCTGCGATGCAGCAAACAAGGCAGGCGGCCGCGGCGAGCAGGGCGCCCTGTCGCTCGCTGTTAACGCGAGGGGATGGGATGTCGCCGCTGGGCATTGGCGCAGTCAGGTCAGGCGGCGTAATAGGCGGCGTATCGCGATGAGTAATAGGCGCCGCCCATCGCCTCCGAGGCGGGATCCACCATGGTCAGCACCGCGCCGATAATCGCCGCGCCATCCTGCTCCAGCCCGGCCAGAGCCGCATCCACGGCGGCAATTGGCGTGGAGCCCCAGCGCACGATCACCAACACGCCATCGGCCAGCTTTGCCAGCGTGCGGGCATCCGCCACGCCCAGAAGCGGAGGCGTGTCGAGCAGGATATAGTCATAGCGGGCGCGCAGCCGGGCCAGTTCGGTCTTCATGGCGCTGCCGCTGAATAGATCGACCGGGGTGAAGTTGGGCGCGCGCACGGGCAAAAGGTCCAATCCGCCCACGCTGTCGGCGATGATGGCGGCATCGGCGGGCACTTCGCCCAGCAGCACTTCCACCATGCCATGTGCCACATCCAGCTCCAGGGTTTGTGCCAGCCCCGCGCGGCGCACATCGCCATCGATCAGCAAGACGCGGTCACCACACATCGCCATTACCCGGGCCAGAGCCAGCGCGCTGGTGGTCTTGCCTTCCGAAGGCAGGGTGGAACTGATCGACACGATCAGCCCGTCCGGCTCATGTTGGCCGCGAAGGCTGGTGCGGATGGCGCGGAAGCTCTCGGAAAAGGCGGAGACCGGCCGGTGCAGCAGTGTGTTCGCCGGCTGGCGTCGCAACCCGTGCAGGGCGTCCCGACCTTCGTCCAACTCCCGGAAGGCCTTGCGCGAAATGTTTGGCACGGCGCCGACAAATGGAACGCCCAGCAAACTTTCGACATCGTCCGCATGGCGCAGCGTCGCCTGCATGCCTTCGGTGGTGAGCGCGGCGGCGAGGCCGAGAATCAGGCCAACCAAAAGGCTGGCCGAGATGATGGCCGGGCGGTTGGGAAACGACGGCCGGGCGGCCACCACCGCCTGTTCAATCAGCCGGGCCTGAGGCTCGTTGCTGCGCTGGGCCTGTGCGGTTTGCTGCACGCTGCCGGCCAGATGGTTATAGGCGCCGGTGGCGGCATCGGCATCGCGCTGCAGGCTTTCGGCCTTCACCGCCGCCTGATTGTTGCTGGCGATTTGCGCCTTCAGCTCGCCCAATTGCCCGCGCAGGCTGGCCACCTGGGCATCGGCGGCGCGGGCCTCGTTTTTCAGGCCCTCGATGATGCGGCCCTGCTCTTGCCGGATCTGTTGGTCGAGCGAGGCGATCTGTTCGTTGGTTTGCACCAGCGCGGGGAATCTAGGGCCATAGCGGGCGGAAAACTGCGCGTGCTGCGCCTCTGCCCCGGTGCGCCGGCTGCGCAGATCGGCGATGACGCTGGACGATAGCACGGCCGATACGGCATCCTGCCCGCCGCTGGCGACTTCCCTTTCGGCGGCTTGCACATTGGAGCGGGCGGCGGCGGCCTGCGCCTGTGCCGAGGCCAGCTGCATGGCCAGCGGGCCGATCTGCTGATCGCTGATGGTGGCACCGCCGCCGCCCACCACAATGCCCGAGCTGGCCCGGTATTGCGCGACGCTTGAGGCGGCCACTTCCGCCTGCTGGCTCAGCCGTTGCAGCGCGGCCTGTCCGGTGGCGGCCTGACGCGCGGCGGTACTCATCAGTACATTGGCGGTATTGTCGATATAGGCTGAGGCAAAGCCATTGGCGATGCGGGCGGCCTTCACCGCGCTGGCCGAATCGAAGGAAATGCCTAGAATATAGCTCTTTTCCTGCTGCTCCACGCTCAGCCGCCCAAGCATGGCGGAGATGGCTGTTTCGGTGGCGCGGGCGTGGTCTACCGGCGCCGTGCCGATCAGCAACCGGGCAGGAACAAACTCGGGGTCCTTCTCCAGCCCGAATTGCAGCACCACCTTGCGGGCGATATCGCGCGAGCGAATGGTTCCGATTTCGGTGTTGACCAGCGCCTGATCAAGCGGTTGCTCGCGCGTGTCGTCCCCGGCCACGGGAAAGGCGCCCACCGGCGTGATGCGAATTCGTGCCAGCCCCTGATAGCGTGCCGGGATGATCAGGCTGGCCGCCGCGCCCACCAGCAGCGACAAGACCACCACACCCGCGACCAGCCGCCAGCGCCAGCGCAGGGTTTGGCCGATGGTCCCCAGTGTGACCGGGCGGCGGCCGATGTGGCGGGTCTGGTCGAACCGGCTGGCCATACGGGTGGCAGGATCGGACCGGGTCGTCGGGTTCAGGGTGAGCGCATCCATGCTGGCGTCTTTCATGAGGCTGGAGCTATTGCTGGATAACCACCGAGACCACGGCGCGGGTTTCGGCATAGGTGGCGAGATTGAGCGGGCCGCTGGCGGAGCGAGCATCGTGCGACACAGTAAGCCCGAGCCCTATCGCCCGGCTCATCAGATAGCGGGCGCCGACCGCGAGGCGGACCACATCCACGCTCTGGTTCGCGCCGTTGAAGGCGTCGTGCTCATAGGCACCCTGCAGATTGAGCAGCAGGTTGCGCAGCAATTCATGGTCTACCCGCAAGGCGACCGAGCTGCTGACAAACCCACTGGTGTTCACATAGGGCGAATCCTCGATGATCCGGCGCCCGGTGAGGGTAACTGTGGTCAGCGAATCCAGAAAGTAGTCAGCCCGCATCTCGGCGGTGAAGCCGGCGACGGGCAGATACAGCAGGGCATCGTCGTAGTTGCGCGCCATATAGCCCAGCCCCACCGAGCCGCGCAGTTTGGTCGCGATGTCAAAGCTGACCCCGCCCAGCACGCGCCAGGTGTTCGAATTGCGGTTGGCCACGCCCGGCAACAGCGGGCGCGCATAGTAAACACGATCGAAATTGCCCTGCAGGAACACGGATGTGTCGGGGGTGATGGCATATTCGCCGCGAGCGGTGCCGCCTTGCGTTGTGGCGTCGCGGTTACCCTGATCCACCACTGTGCCCGCAAAGGTGGTGTAGCGATCGAAGGAAATGGTGTTGAAGTCATAGGCCGCCTGCAGCTTCACCCGGCCAAACGAATAGCTGGGGGCCAGATGTGCGGTGATGACCTGATACTGTGATGATTGCGCGGCGGCGGTGGGATAGGCGGCCGATGTTGCCGGTTCCGTGGCATGCTCTGTACGCGCCGAGGCGGCGATGGAGCCGGTTCCGCCTATGTCGTATCTCCCCGAGGCGCCGACATGCCAGTCGTCCGCGTCGCGTCGAACCTGCCGGGCATAGCGCCACAGATTGGCCCCGGCATCCAGACTCAGCGCGTTGCGCGACCATGTACTTTCCAGTCGGGCCGAGGGCGCGAAAATCGCGAATTCATCGGCGGTGCGCGGCGCGGTTTGATAGACATTGTCGGTGAAGCCGACGCTTGCCTCCACGCGTGGCCGCAGCCGGAAGCCGCCGAGCCGGATGCCCGCTGCCTCATATTCGGGCCGGGGCCGATCCAGCACGCCGGTGTTCTGCCCGCGATCATATTCCAGCGGCAGGCTTGGGGTGACGAAATTGTCTCCC
>CAIWFP010000180.1 GCA_903911985.1 uncultured Sphingomonadales bacterium | reverse complement strand
TCCTCGACGATGGCCACCCCCGCCCGCCGCGCGCGCGGGCCCAGCCGCGACAGGCGATCCCGCGCCACATCACAAGCCACCAGCCGCCCGCGATTGTCCATATCGGCGGCCAAAGACAGCGTCTTGCCACCCCCGCCCGCGCACAAATCCACCACCAGCTCGCCGGGGCGGGCGCCCACCGCCCCGCACACCAGCTGGCTGCCGCCATCCTGCACCTCGATCAGCCCCTCGGCATAGGCCGGCCACTGCTCCACCGAAGTCCCCGCCGGCAGCCGCAATCCCTGAGGGCTGGCCAAAGCCTCTCCCGAAACCGGCAACTCCAGCGTCTCCCGGTCCGCCTTCAACCCATTCACCCGCAAATCCAGCGGCGCCCGCCCCAACAGTGCCAGCGCCGCCTCGCCCGCAATCCCGGACGCCGCCAGCAAAGCCTCCAGCCACACCGGCGCCACCCCGCCCTCGGCCACCGGCTCCCCGGGCGCAATCGGCGCGGGCGCATGCACCGCCCCATCAAACAACCCCGCCAGCGCCGCGTCCTCCGCCGCCAGCCGCAAAACCGCCGCCCGCCCACTCACCGGCACCGGCCCGCAGCTGCGCACCGCCGCCCACACCAGCTCGCGTATCGCCCGCCGGTCGCCACTCCCCGCAAAGCGCCGCGTCCGGAACCACTCCGCCACAATCTTGTCCGCCGAAGCGCCATTGCCCCGCGCCGCCGCAAGGATGAGGTCCAGGATCTCGATGGCGGATTGGACGCGGGCGGAAGGAGTCATGAGGCAGGGCCTTCAGGGGAAGAGCTAGTGATAGGGGTTAGGATAAGGGAAGGTGCGAGGGTGTTACACCCTCGCGCTCCCAAAACTGTCATTGTCGCGCCCAAGGTTCGGCGTTGCGCAACATCTCCGCGCCGCAGGCTATAAAAGCCGCCTCGCGGCAAGGCGCAAGACCCGCAGGTCACATCCCACAAAAAAGGGAAAGGGAGCGCGACGGCCAACCGATTTACAAGGTAAATCGGCACATAAGCGCCAACCGATTTACAAGGTAAATCGGCACTAATGCCCCCCTCGCATCTATCCTTTTCTCCTACCGCGTCGGATAATTCGGCGCTTCCCGCGTAATACTCACATCATGCACATGGCTTTCGGCCAGCCCTGCATTGGTGATGCGCACGAACTTGGCCTTTTTGCGCAATTCCTCGATGGTGGCACAGCCGGTATAGCCCATGGCCGCCTTCACGCCGCCGACCAGCTGGTGGACGACATCCTTGGCCGGGCCTTTATAGGGCACCTGCCCCTCGATACCCTCTGGCACCAGCTTCATCTGGTCCTTGATATCCTGCTGGAAATAGCGGTCGGCCGACCCGCGCGCCATGGCGCCCACGCTGCCCATGCCGCGATAGGCCTTATAGGCGCGGCCCTGAAACAGGAACGTATCCCCCGGCGCTTCCTCGGTGCCAGCCAGCAGGCTGCCGATCATCACGCAGCTTGCCCCGGCGGCCAAAGCCTTGGCGGCATCGCCCGATGTGCGCAATCCGCCGTCGGCAATCACCGGCACGCCTGATTTCTCGGCCTCCTCGGCCGCTTCCATCACCGCGGTCAGCTGCGGCACACCCACACCCGCGACAATCCGCGTGGTGCAGATCGAGCCCGGCCCGATGCCCACCTTCACCCCGTCGGCCCCGGCGTCGATCAGCGCCCGCGCCGCCTCGGCGGTGGCGACATTGCCCGCGATCACCTGCGCGGAATTCGACAGCTTTTTCACCCGCTCCACGGCCCGGGCCACATCGCGGTTATGCCCATGGGCGGTATCGATAATGATCACATCGCATTCCGCCGCCAGCAGAGCCTCGGTCCGCTCAAAGCCCGAATCGCCAACGGTCGTCGCCGCCGCCACCCGCAAACGCCCGGCGCCATCCTTGGTGGCATCCGGGTAATTCACCGCTTTCTCGATATCCTTGACGGTAATCAGCCCGACGCAATGATAGGCGTCATCCACCACCAGCAGCTTCTCGATCCGCCGGGCATGCAGCAGGCGGCGCGCCTCCTCCTGAGACACGCCGGCAGCCACCGTGGCGAGGTTCTCATGGGTCATCAGCTCACGCACGGGCTGCGCCGGATTGGCGGCAAAGCGCACATCACGGTTGGTCAGTATGCCGACAAGGCGCCCCCCCGCTTCCACCACGGGAATGCCGGAGATGCGGTTGGCCAGCATCAAAGCCTGCGCCTCGCCCAGAGTCGCGTCGGGGTCGATGGTGATGGGATTGACCACCATGCCACTCTCGAACCGCTTCACGCTGCGCACGGCGGCGCATTGCTGCTCCACGGTGAGATTGCGATGGAGCACGCCAATGCCGCCCATCTGCGCCATGACGATGGCCATGTCGGCCTCGGTCACCGTGTCCATCGCGGCGGAAATGACGGGAATGTTGAGCGCGATACCCTTGGTCAGGCGGGTGCGCGTATCGGCCATGCTCGGCACGATGTCGGATTGCGCCGGCCGCAGCAGAACATCGTCAAAGGTCAGGCCGAGAGGAATATCCATAAGTGCCACTTCGCTTCGCAAGGGGGGATTCGTGGCGGCCCATGTAACCAAGCCGGGGCGCTAGGGCTAGTGGGTGAATGACAGGGACCTCAAGAGAATTTGGCAAGGCACAAAGGCAAAGAGACAAGCCTTGGGTGTGGCGGCTAATGTGCCGGTTTCCAGAAGGGAAACCGGTTGGCACCCCAAACCCCCAAAACGTCTCCCGGCGAGAGGCCCCGCCACACCTCGCCCATGGTCCATCCTCTCCGCGCCGCAGGCCATCAAAGCCGCCTCGCGGCAAGGCTCCACGCCGAGATGCAAGCGCCACAAAAACAGTAATGGGGCCCAAGGCCCCAAGACTTCCCCTTCCCCTCACCTACTTCCCCGCCATCCGGCTCCCCGCCGCCAGCTTCTTCGCATCGGCAAAGTGCCGCACCAGCGCCACGGTAAACAGCACATCCTCGGCCGCCCCGCCCAGTTCGATGCCCGGCTTCACCACATCGCTTGGCCGGTGATAATCGGTGTCGAAAAAGTGCTCCAGCCGCGAAATCTCGCCATAGGCGCTGCTCACCACCACGGCGGGCACATCATGCCGCATCAACGCCCAGCCATCCTGCCGCTGAATATAGGCATTGGGCGCGGTGGAGCTCACCAGCACCCGGTGCTGCTCGCGCGCCACTTCGGCAATGCCCGCATCCAGCGGCGTCATGCCGATCCCCACCATGCCCAGCGGCGTGCCAACCGGCGCGATGGCGATGGAATCGAGATTGAACGCGGCCACCACCTTGTTCAGGGCTATCGGCGGGTTCTCGGCAAAGCTCTCCGCCCCCAGCAAGCCCAGCTCCTCGGCGGTCGTCGCGACAAAATAGACGTCCCGATCCAGCGGCGGCACCCCCATCGGCGGATGGGCAAGGCTCCGGGCGATTTCGGTCAGCCCGGCCACGCCGCTGGCATTATCGATGGCGCCATTGCAGATGAGATGCTCGGCGGGCGGCTGGGCGCAGGTGCCAAAATGGTCCCAATGCGCCATCACCAGCACCGCCCCCGCCTCCGGGTGCCGCCCGGGCAGCTTGCCGATGAGGTTGAAGGTGTGGATCACCGTTTCGCGGGTTGTCGCCTCAAGGTTGGCGAAAAGATCGAGACCATGGGGCGCAAAGCCCGGCGCATCGGCCTCGGCCTCCAGCGCGGCAAGGCGGTTCCCCCCCGTGCCCCCCAGCAACCGGTCAAAGGTGCTTGCGGTCACAAACCCTTCCAGATCCCCGCCGAGTGCCTCGCTGGCCAGCGCATAGCCGCGCCGCTGCCGCCTTGCGGCGACACTGGCCAGATTGCGCGACCCGTCGAGCACGGTCAGCACCGCCGAGGCCCCGCCCGCCAGCAAGGCGTTCTGCCGCCCGCCATCCTGAATGCCGACATCCGCCGCCAGCGCATCTGGCCCCAGCGCATCAGGCCCCTTCGCATCAGGCCCCCGCGCGATCCTCGGCCGGTCCAGCAGCACCGCCACCCGCCCGGCCAGCTCGGTACGCGGCGGAATCACCGCCCCGCGCCCGACAAACACCAGCGGCGCCCCCTCGATCAGGCTGCGCCGCCCGGAGGTCAGCACCAGCGCATCCTCGCCGCCCAGCGTGATCAGCCGCTTGCGCAAGCGGAACTGCAAGGTCGAAACCGCCGGCTCGCGCGCCACCACGGTCACCGGGGCAAACCACGCGTGGCCGGGGTCATTGGTGCCGGAAACCAGCCCCATGTCGAACCATTGCTTCGCGATATAGCGCAGGGTTTTGCTCTCGCCCTCGGTTCCCGGCTCGCGCCCGCCGAAATCGTCGCTGGCCAGCTGGCTCATCTGCGCCAGCAAACTGGCCTCCAGCGCGCGATAGCGCGGCGCCACCTTGCCCCAGCCCTCGGCCGGCGCCAGCACCAGCGCAAGGGCCAGACCGGCCCACAGCCGAACCCAGCCCCACCGCTGCGTGACCAGAATTTGCCGCACCAGACCGGACCGCCCCAAACCGGGCCTACACGGGCGCATAGCCATCGTCACTGCTGCCCCCCCAAATGCCCCGGCCACGAAATGCCCCGGTCCCGGAAATGTTTCCCGCAAACCATCCGCCCGTTCCACTCGCCGGATCGTGGCCCGCTTCATCGCGAAACAGCCACGCCCTGCCGCAACGAACCTACACCACCCACACGCCCCCGCAACCACACCCGGCAGTTTTCGCAAAACGCACAACCGATGTGTCACCCCCCCGCCACACCCCGCTCAACCACGGCCCAACCAAGCCCCCCGACCACGACCTTTGCGTCAGAGCCCGCCATGCGCTACCCAACCCCCATGCGCCTTTCCGATTGCCACAATATCGCCGATTTCCGGCGCCTCGCCAAAGCCCGCCTGCCCTGGCCGGTGTTCGACTATATCGATGGCGGCGCCGATGACGAGGCGACCCTCGCCCGCAACACCGCCGCCTTCAATTCCGCCGATCTCGTGCCCAATGTGCTCTCCGGCGTGTCGGATATCGACACCTCCGTCACCATCCTCGGCCGCAAATCCGCCCTGCCGCTCATCCTCTCGCCCACCGCCCTGCAACGGGTGTTCCACTGGCAGGGCGAGCGCGCCGTGGCGCTTGCGGCGGAAAAATTCGGCCTGTGGTGCGGCATCTCCAGCCTCGCCACCGTCTCCATCGAGGAAATCGGCGCGCTCATCTCCACGCCAAAGCTGTTCCAGCTCTATGTCCACAAGGACAAGGGCCTCAACGCCTCGCTCATCGCGCGCTGCAGGGCCGCCAAATTCGACGCCCTTGCCCTCACCGTCGATTCCATCGTCTCGGGCAACCGCGAACGCTGCGCCCGCTCCGGCTTCACCAGCCCCCCGCGCCTCACCCCCACCTCCGCGCTCAGCTACGCCATCAAACCCCGCTGGGCGCTGGACTATCTTCTCCGCGAAAAGTTCCGCCTCCCCAACCTCGAAACCCACACCACCCAGGGCAGCGGCGAGCCGATCACCATCGCCAATTATTTCAATCAGGTCCTCGACCCCACCCTGACATGGGAGACCGCCGAGCAGATCCGCAACGACTGGGGCGGCGCCTTCGT
>CAIWFP010000179.1 GCA_903911985.1 uncultured Sphingomonadales bacterium | reverse complement strand
TGGCCGCCGCCTTGCCGCCGAAGATCTTGACGCGCGGCACCCAGTCGCGCTCCGGGTGGCTGCGGATCTCGTCGTAGAGCGCCACGGTTTCCACCAGATTGAGCAGCTGGCGCTTGTATTCGTGGATGCGCTTGATGTTGACATCGAACATCGCGTCGGGGTCGATACGGTGCCCGGTCAGCTCGCGCAGATGGGCCGACAGCGCCACCTTGTTGGCCCGCTTCACCTCGGCAATCCGCTCACCCAGCGCGGCATCCCCGACGAATTTATTGAGGGCGACCAGCTTCTCGGCATCGTCGAGGAAATCATCGCCGATCGCCTCGCGCAGCAGACCGGTAAGCCCCGGGTTCGACTGTTGCAGCCAGCGGCGCGGGGTGACGCCATTGGTCTTGTTGTTGATGCGCGTCGGGTAAAGCTGGTGAAGATCGGAAAACACCGTGGTCTTCATCAGTTCGGTGTGGAGCGCCGCCACGCCATTCACGCTATGCGCGCCGACGAAGGCGAGGTTGGCCATGCGAACCCGCCGCTCGCCATCCTCGCCGATCAGGCTGATGGCGGCGATGGCGGCGTCATCCAGCCCGGCGCGGCGCGCCTCGCGCAGAACCCGGCTGTTGATGGCATAGATGATCTGCATGTGGCGCGGCAGCATCCGCTCGAACAGGGGCAGCGGCCAGGTTTCCAGCGCCTCGGGCAACAGCGTGTGGTTGGTATAGCCGATGGTGGCGCGGGTAATATCCCAGGCCTCGTCAAATTCGAGATTATGGACATCGAGCAACAACCGCATCAATTCGGCCACACCCACCGAGGGGTGGGTGTCGTTGAGCTGGATCGCCACCTTGTCGGGCAGGCTGCGGATATCGCCGGTATATTGCACATGGCGCCGCACGATGTCCTGCACGCTGGCGGAGGAGAAGAAATACTCCTGCCGCAGCCGCAACTCCTGCCCGGCCTCGCTGGAATCGGCGGGGTAAAGCACCCGCACCAGACTTTCGGCCCGCACCTGATCCGCCAGAGCCCCGGCATGATCGCCGGCGTTGAACGCGTCCAGCCGCAGCGGATCGAGCGAATGGGCCGTCCACAGGCGCAGGGTGTTCACCCGCTTGCCGCGCCAGCCGACCACCGGCGTGTCGACGGCGCTGGCCTCCACTTCCTCGGCCGGGTGCCATGCCACCCCGGCGCCGGTTTCGACCACCTCGCCGCCAAAGCCGATGCGATAGGCGCTTTCGCGGCGGTCGAACTCCCACGGGTTGCCGTGCATCAGCCAGTTCTCGGGCAGTTCCACCTGCCAGCCATCATCGATGCGCTGGCGGAACATGCCGTTCACATAGCGGATGCCATAGCCATAGGCCGGGATATCAAGGCTGGCGAGGCTCTCCATGAAGCAGGCGGCAAGGCGCCCGAGGCCGCCATTGCCCAATGCCGCGTCCGGCTCCAGATCTTCCATCTGGGCCAGATCGATGCCGTGATCGCGCAGGGCCTGCTCCATCTGGCGGGTGAGGCCAAGATTGGACAGCGCGTCGCGCATCAGCCGGCCGATGAGGAATTCGAGGCTGAGATAATAGACCCGCTTGTCGCCGCTGTCATAGGTGCGGCGGGTGGAATCCATCCAGCGGTCGATGATATGGTCGCGCACGGCAAGGGCCGCGGCGGTGAACCAGTCGTGCGGCTTGGCGGCGCGCTCGTCCTTGCCCACGCGGTGGCGCAACGCGTCCAGCACGAGGGCGTGGATATCACTGGTTGAATCAATACTCTTGGCGGAGTTCTGGTCGGAGTGTTTTTTGCTCAAGGGTCAAACTCCCGATAATGTCTCGCCGCCGGAACCACATGGCCCGGCTGGCTTGTCGTGAAACCGAAAGCCCCTCCCGATTGATCCGACCCGTCATTTCGCCCGTTGCGGCACCCCCTGCAGGGTGCCCCACCAGCCGCTGGCGGCTATTGTCGCGCTCCTCATTCCTCCATGCGCGACGCTAGGCCAGACTGGGCCACCTGCACAAGCTACCTGCCGCTCTCTTATCGCTTTTTTCGCCCCATGGGCGCCCCGTTTGGCAAACCATACGTATTCCGCGACAGCACTGGCCCTCGACGCGAGCCCCGGCCGCACGATATGCAGGCCGCAGCAACCCTGCCCCCGCCCCCCGCCATACTCGAGGCCCCGCCACCATGCCCCATTCCGTCACGCAAGCATCGCCCTGGTGGCGCGGAGCGACGATCTATCAGATCTATCCGCGCAGCTTTTTCGACAGCAATGGCGATGGCATCGGCGATCTGCCGGGGATTACCGCAAGGCTGGAGCATATCGCCCAGCTTGGTGCCGATGCGATCTGGATCAGCCCCTTCTTCACCTCGCCGATGATCGACTATGGCTATGATGTGGCCGATTATCGGGATGTCGACCCGATGTTCGGCACGCTGGCGGATTTCGACGCGCTGGTGGCCAAGGCCCATGGGCTGGGGCTGAAGGTGACGATCGACCTCGTTTTTGCCCATACCTCTGACCAGCATGCGTGGTTTGCCGAGAGCCGGGCATCGCGGGGGGGCGAGAAGGGCGATTGGCCGAAAAATGACTGGTACGTCTGGGCCGATCCCAAGCCGGACGGCACCCCGCCCAACAACTGGCAATCCGTCTTTGGCGGCCCGGCGTGGACATGGG
>CAIWFP010000178.1 GCA_903911985.1 uncultured Sphingomonadales bacterium | reverse complement strand
GATCCACACCCGCTTCGCAGCCCTGGCAAAGAAATGGGCGCCGCGCACCCAAAAACCCAAATAGGCTTCCGTCAACGCCGCCTTCCGTCGGCGCTTACGCATTACCAGCTGGTGGATATCCCCCGCTGCGCCGCCGAACAATACCCCCGCCTGACGCTGGGCACCAATGACCTGTCGATCTTCGAGCGCACCCTGGCGTGGGACCATGCGGCTGGCGTGCTGTTTCTCAACGAGGCAGGCGGCTTGGCCGCGCGCGAGGATGGCTCGCCCTATCGTGTGGACGATGGGCGGCGCGGGATGATCGCCGGAGCGTCGCCAGCACTGTGGGAGGAGCTGGCGCGGCGGATGGAAGGGATTGGGCAGGAAGGATAGATGCGAGGGACTCGTCCCTCGCGCTCCCATTGATGTTTTGCTCAGCGCATCATCTGCGGTGGAGCGCCTTGCCGCGTAGCGACTTAAAAATCCCGCGACGCCGAGGCCTGGCACAAGGCCGAACCCTTAGCGCGACAATGACACACGCGGAAGCGCGAGGGGGTGCCCCCTCGCACCTTACCCCTTTACCTTCAGCCGCTTACAGCTCACTCTCAACCCAGGCCTTCAACTGCCCCTTGGGCGCCGCACCGAGCTTTTGGGCCGCGGGCTTGCCATCCTTGAACAGGATCAGCAGCGGGATGGATTGCACGCCGAACTGGCTGGCGATGCCGGTATTTTCCATGATGTCGACCTTGGCGATGGTCAGCTTGTCGCCCAGCTCGTCGCTCAGCTCTTCCAGCGACGGCCCGATCATCTTGCATGGCCCACACCAATCCGCCCAGAAATCCACCAGCACCGGCTTGTCCGATTGCAGAACATCGGCGGCGAAACTCGAATCGGTAACCTTGATCGTGGCCATGACAAACTCCTTAAGTCCGGGTTCTATCTAGGCACTCGTTCGGTCCTGACAAGCCATCCGAGCCCCAAGCTTTGCTATGCGAGGCCCAAGCTTTGCTGGGTGAGCCCCAGACCCAGCTTGTGCAGCGCCAATGTTTCTGGTGGAATCTCGATGAGCGCGGGCCCTTGCGTGTACAACACCGCCGCCTCCACCACCCGGCCGGGATAAGCGACATCCAGTGCCGCGGCATAGGCGGCCATCTGGCGCAGCACCGCGGTGGGCACCTCCTCAAGCCGGCGCGCCGGGCGGCGGGCCGTCTTGAAATCCACCAGCCTTATGCGGGTCTCGCCAATCACCAGCCGGTCGATCGTGCCGGAGACAACCTCGCTGCCCACCAGCGCCGCAACCGGCACTTCGGCCAAAGCCTCCGGAGCGAACAACTCGGCCCAGCGGGGGTCGGCGATAACCGCCAGCGCGGCATTGGCAATTTCCGCGCGGAAGGCGTCGGGCAAATCCACGGCCTGCCGGGCGAGCCAGCGGTGGGCCGCTTCCTCGCGGCCGTCGGCCAGAGCCGGTAGGCGTTCCAGCAAGCGGTGGATCAGCGTGCCGCGCCGGGCAAGATTGGCTACACTGGCGCCGGACCCACCTGCCGCCAGCGGCGGATCGCTCGACCCATCCTCGCCCAGAGCCGAAGGCACCAGCGGTCGGGCCGGGCGCGGCTCTTCGGGCGGGGCGCGTCCCAGCCACCCGGGCAGCGCCACATCCAGCGGCAGCGCCAGCGTTTGCGGCGGCCAACTTGGCGCTACCGCCACCGCCCCCTGTTCGTGGCGCCCCACCCAGATGGTGTCCGCGCGCCAGTCGCTGGCATCGAACAGATCGGCCAATCTGGCATACCAGCTTTCCGCCGCCGGGGTTGTCTCGCGCTTGCCCAGCGCGCCGCCGATGAACAGCGCCTCCTCGGCCCTGGTCATCGCCACATAGAGCAGGCGCCAATGTTCCTCGCGCTCGGCCTTGGCGGCTGTGGCTTCCGCCTCGGCAATCGGCCCCAGCCTGTCGCCCTTGCGCAAGGGCGGCAGCGGCACCGCGCGCCCCTCCGCACCGGACAGCCTATCGGCGGGATCCGGCACACTCAGCGCCGAGCCGCGCCCGGCATCGGGATCCCCCGTGGCATCGGCCAGAATGACGATCGGCGCCTGCAGGCCTTTCGAGCCATGCACCGTCATCACCCGCACCTGCCCGTCCGACCGGCCTGCCTCGCGTTTCAATTCACCGTCGCCAGCATCGAACCACTGGAGAAAGCCGACAAGGCTGGGCGTGGCGGTGCTGGCAAAGGCGTGGGCGGCGTTGAGCAATTCGTCGATGGGATCACCCGCCTCGCGCCCCAGCCTTGCCACCAGCCGCGCCCGCCCGCGCCACGGCCCGACCAGAATCCAGTGAAGCAACGCCTGCACCGGCTCGTAATCGGCGCGGGCCAGCAATGTGCCCAACCGCTCCAGCAGCTGCCCGACATCCGGGTGGCGGCTGCGGCGCAGATGGCTCCACAAGGGCGTGTGCCGGGGCCGGTGGCCATGCTCCAGCAACTGCTCCTGACTCCAGCCAATCAGCGGCGAGACGAGCAATGCGGCAAGGTTGAGGTCATCCAGCGGCTGGGCGGCAAAACGCAGCGCCGCCACCAGATCCCGCACCGCCAGCGGCGCGCCCAGCCGCAGCCGGTCCACCCCCGCCACCGGCACACCCGCCGCATGCAGCCGCGCGACGATGAGCCCCGCCAGCTCGCGCCGCTTGCGCACCAGCACCATCACATCCCCGGCATCGGCGCGGCGCGGCCTATCCCCCTGTTTCACGCCCTTCACCAGCGGGAAGCCGGTATCCATCCAATATCTCACCTGACGGGCGATTTTGTCCGCCATTTGCCTTTCCCGGCTGGAGAGCCAGGTTTGCGCGCCGGGATCGCCGCCGTCCTCCGGTCCCTCATCGGCCTCCTCGGAATCGTTGGCGGCATCATCGCCTGAATCATCGCTGACAAGCCCCACCGGCTGCCACAAAACAACCAGCCCCGGGCGTGCCTCGCCCTGATGCGGCTCTGGCGGGGTATCGAGGCCAAAGCCCGCGTGGCCGATCGCGGCAATCGCCCGGTTGACGAAATCCAGCACCGGTTCGGCGGTGCGAAAGCTGCGATCCAGCCCCAGTTCGCGCAAGGGTCGCGCATCCGGCCCGCCGCGCAATTGGGCGGCATTGCGCGCGGCCCCCGCCATCGCCTCGCGCACCCGCGCGCGGGCATCGGCGAAATTCTGCGGGCTGGTGCCCTGAAAGCCGAAGATCGCCTGCTTGTAGTCGCCCACCACGAACAGGGTTCTGGCGCGTTCCCCCGCCGCGCCCTCGCCGCTGAAGAATTCGCCGGTCAGCGCGTCAATGATCCGCCACTGGGCGGCATTGGTATCCTGCGCCTCATCCACCAGAATATGGTCGAAACGACGGTCCAGCTTGTAACGGATCCACTCGGCCATTTCCGAACGGCCCAGCAGGGCGGCGGCGCGGCGGATCTGATCGTCGAAGTCGATCAACCCCTCGCGCGCCTTGGCCTCCTCCCACGCCAGCGCATAGGCCCGGCCCAGTTCCAGCGCCGGGGCCAGCCAGCCGGCCAGCACGAGGAGATCGCGCCGTTCGCGAACCCGCGCGATGCAGGCTCCCACCCGCGCGACATAATCGGGATAGGACGGCTCAAACTTTTCCTGCGCCTTGGACGCGCGGGGACTGTCCTCGGCGGTGTAGAGCACCTTGTAGAGCGCATCGATGGTGGCCAACCGCCCTGCCCCATCCGCCGCCAGCCAGCCACCGATCGCCTCGGCATTGGCGGCGCCGGTTTTTGTCTGCCACTGCTGATTGGCCACAAGGCAGGCGCGCATGCTGGCCGTGTCGAAGGCGTCATCGGCGCACAAGGCGGCAAGGCTCGCCTCGTCGGCATCCGCGGGCAGGCCGAGCAGCCCCTTCACCCGCCCTTCCAGCGGCGGCTGCCAACTGCCCGTGCCCAGCCACAATTCGCGGGCCTGAGCGCATTGCATCAGGTAACGCTCGGTCGCCTCCGCCCCCAGCCGCAGCGACAGGCCCGCCAGCGCGTCCAGCACGCCCACATCGCCCCGCGCCTCGGCATCCAGCAACAGATCACCCAAAACCTGCCGCGACAGCAGCCGCGCCTCATGCTCCTCCATCGGCCGGGCGCCAGCGGTGAGGCCCGCCTCCTCGGGGAAAGCGGCCAGCAGCCATTGCGAAAAGGCGTGGATCGTGTCGATCCTGAGGCCCCCGCCCGGACAATCGAGCACCCCGGCAAACAGGGTGCGGGCCCGGCTCCGCGTTTCCGGCCCCATGTCCGCGCCAATGGCTTCCAGCTCCTGCCCCAGCGTCACCCCATCGGCGCGCACCCAGCGGGCCAGCGTGTCGTTGATGCGCGCGGCCATTTCGGTGGCGCCCGCCTTGGTGAAGGTGAGGCAGAGGATCTGTTCGGGCCGCACATGGGGTTCCAGCAGCAGCCGCAGCACGCGGGCCGACAGAACCTGCGTCTTGCCCGTGCCCGCCGAGGCCGACAGCCAGACGGAATCCCCCGGCACGACAGCCTGTGCCTGATTGCCCGCAAGGGGATGCAGGGTGGAAGTGTTCACAGGCCGCCCGCCTGACCCGGGCTGCCCAACCGGCCGATCCATTCGTCAAGCCGCATCAGCTGATCGAAATCATTATAGCCGCCGATGTCGGGGTTCAGCCGGGCGGTGAAAGGCTCGCTGCCCAATATCCAGCGGGCAATGGCCTCGCGCAGATAATCCTCGGTCACGTCGAGGAATTCCTCACGGGTCAGGCCGGTGCGCTTGCGCCCCTCCTTCACCGGTTCGTCGCGCCAGCCCGGTGTGCCATCCTTGCCCTTGGACAGTGACCAATATTCAAACGCCGTCGGCTCGCCGTCCACGCCCTTGAAGCCGCCGCCCCGCGCGATCAGCCCGATCAGCCCAAGTTGCAGCGCGAAGCCCTTCTCCACCACCTTGCCCGAGGGCGGCGCGCCGGTCTTGTAATCGACGATGGCGAGCTTGCCGTCGGGCAACCGGTCTATCCGGTCGGCCCGGCCATGGATGCGGATGCCGTCTGTCACCATATCGCCCCAGATCTCGGTCTCCAGCACCTGCCGCCCGCCCGCGACCAGCTCCGCCAGCTCGGCATCAATCCACTCCAGCGCGGCGAGCAGGCGCGGGCGCCACAGGCTGCGGGCGAGCGGATGGGCGCTCATCGCATCGAGCACCACCGAGGCGGTGGCGGGCAGGGTGCCGGGAATGGCCCCCGCCTTGT
>CAIWFP010000177.1 GCA_903911985.1 uncultured Sphingomonadales bacterium | reverse complement strand
GTGCAACTGGCAGGCGTCGATGACAGACTGGAGATCGCCACCGAAGTGACCCACGCCGAGCCAGTTGCCACCAGCCGCCAGACAATCCGCAGCGTCGCCGCAGGCCAATCCAGCGCCACCTATCTCGGCAAGGTGCGGGTGGAGCGCGGCGCCGATGGCAGCGATGGCGAACAAAGCGTGCGGGCCATGCTACTTAGCGCAACCGCCACCGCCAATGCGCGGCCAGAGCTGGAAATCTATGCCGATGACGTGAAATGCGCCCATGGTTGCGCGGTGGGCGAGCTGGACGCCATGGGCCTGTTCTACCTCGCCTCGCGCGGCATACCGCCCGCACAGGCAAAGGCGCTGATGCTGCAGGCCTTCATCGCCGAGGCGCTTGAGGGCGCGGCGGATGCCGACAATCTGCACGCCATGGCGCAAGCCCGCCTGACCAGCCTGCTGGAGGATGCGGCATGAGCGACACGCTGATCCGTTTGCAGGGGGCCATCCCCCGGCTGAATACCGAAGCCCTGCGCGGTGATTTCCCCGGACTCACCACGCCCGATGGCCAGCCGTGGCACTACCTCGATGCCGGGGCCACGGCGCAAAAGCCGCAAAGCGTGATCGACGCCATGGCCCGCGCCCTGGGCCCGGATTACGCCACGGTGCATCGCGGCGTCTATTCCCGCTCGGCGCATATGACGCTGGCCTTCGAGGGCGCGCGCCGCAAGGTGGCCAAATTGCTCGGCGGGGCGGAGGGCGAGATCGTCTTCACCCGTGGCGCTACCGAGGCGATCAATCTGGTGGCCAACAGCTGGGGCGGGGCGAACCTTGGGCCGGGCGACCGCATCCTGCTCTCGCGGCTGGAGCATCACGCCAATATCGTCCCTTGGCAGCTGTTGGCGCAAAGGCTGGGCTTTGCCATCGATGTCTGCCCGCTGACGCCCGAGGGCCTGATCGATCTCGACGCGGCCGAGGCCATGCTGACCCCGGCGCACAAGCTGGTGGCGCTGTCGCATGTGTCGAACGTGCTGGGCAGCGTGCTGGATGCCCCGCGCGCGGTGGCGCTGGCCCATGCGGTGGGCGCGAAGATCCTGATCGATGGCTGTCAGGCGGTGCCGCGCTTCCCGGTGGATGTGGCCAAGCTGGGCTGCGATTTCTACACCTTCTCCGCGCATAAGCTCTATGGCCCCACCGGCATCGGCGCGCTCTGGGCAAGGGCCGAAATTCTCGACGCCATGCCCCCATGGCAAGGCGGCGGGGCGATGATCAACAAGGTCAGCTTCGAGGGCACCACCTTCGCCCCCGCGCCACAACGCTTCGAGGCGGGAACCCCGGCCATAACCGAGGTGATCGCGCTGGGCGCGGCCATCGATTATGTCGAGGGCGTGGGGCTGGATGCCATCCATGCCCACGAGACCGCGCTGGTGAAGACCCTGCGCCGCGAGCTTTCCACGATGAACACCATCACCCTGTTCGGGCCGGAAACATCGGCGGGCATCGTCAGCTTCATGCTCGATGGCGTGCACCCGCATGATCTGGGCACCATCCTCGATGAGGAGAACGTTGCCATCCGCGCCGGGCACCATTGCGCCCAGCCCTTGATGGAGCATCTCGGCGTGCCCGCCACCGCCCGCGCCAGCTTTGGCCTCTATAGTGACGAAAGCGATATTGCCGCCCTGTTGCGCGGCATCGAACGAACGAGAAGGATTTTCGGCTGATGTCCCCCGAAACCCATGATGAAGCCTCTGGCCAGCCCACCTCCCGCTTTACGGTGGAAGAGGTGGACAATGCCCCCCCCCCGCCGCGCGCCCGGGTGGAAGATGCCCCCGCGCCGGTTGAGCCGTCGGCTGAAACCGCCGGCGACAAGCTGGAGCGCAAGAAGGATTACCTCGAAGGTTTCCTGAGCCAGAAGCCCGCCGACGCCAGCCCGAGCGAGCCCGGCGGCGCCCTCTATGAAGCCGTGGTCGCGGCCCTTCGCGACATTTTCGACCCCGAGATCCCGGTGAACATCTATGACCTCGGCCTGATCTATGGCGTGGATGTCAGCGACGAGGCTTCGGTCACCGTCACCATGACGCTGACCACCCCGCATTGCCCGGTGGCCGAAAGCATGCCCGGCGAAGTGGAATTGCGCGTCAGTTCCGTGCCCGGCGTGCGCGATGCCGAGGTCAATCTCGTGTGGGATCCGCCATGGGACCCCGCTAAGATGAGCGACGAGGCTCGTCTCGAACTGGGGATGTTGTGATGAATGACACGCCAACCACCACCACGACGCCAACCACGGGCCGCCGCCCGCGCCCTGCCGCCGTCACCCTCACCCCCTCGGCCGAGGCGCGCGTGGCCGAACTGATGGGCAAGGCGCCGGAAGGGGCGATCGGCGTCAAGC
>CAIWFP010000176.1 GCA_903911985.1 uncultured Sphingomonadales bacterium | reverse complement strand
ATCCCGCCGAGTATGAACCCGGCGGGATTATTGTGCAACCGAATGTCGCTGGCGAATCTCGCTGACCGAATGCTCACGGCATCTGCCGCAGGCCCCGGATGGCGCTTTGAACCTTAGACAGCCTTGGGCTTGCGACCACGGCGCACGCCGGGCTTGCGGCCCAGACCGATCTGCTTGGCCAGCTCGCGACGATGCGCGGCATAGTTCGGGGCGACCATCGGATAGTCCGAAGGCAGGTTCCAGCGCGCGCGATATTGTTCGGGCGTGAGGTTATAGTGGGTGGAGAGGTGGCGCTTGAGCATCTTCAGCTTCTTGCCATCTTCCAGACAAACGATGTGGTCGGGCTTTACCGAGGCGCGAATGGAAACGGCCGGTTCGCGCGCGACTTCCGCCACCACGGGCTCAACCTTGCCCAAAGCCGCGAGTGCTTCGTAGACGTTGGTGATGAGCGTGGCGACATCACCAACGGCAACGCTGTTATTGCTGACATGTGCGGCCACGATATCCGAGGTCAGCGTAATCAGTGTTTCGTTGGTGTCATTCAGTTCAGTGGTCATTGGCATAGCCTTTAGCGTTACATCAATTTGACGGGTTGGGTTGTGCGGTGGCGGTTATCAATTGCTTTCGGCAATGTTCACTTCATGACCGGGTGATAGACGAAATTCTTCCTATTTCAACACTTGCCGAAGATTCCACGGCAAATAGCGAAATTCTGGATAGGTTGGGTAATCGGAATCTTGTGGACAAGGTGCCTTCACGCAAGGCTGCATGCACACGTTATCGCGTCGAGAAGCTGGCCATCAAGCGTGCGGTAATACTTTGGGCGGCGGCCCATGGGAAGAAACGCGAAAGCGCGATACAGACCTTCGGCCGAATTCCCCTCGCGCATTTCGAGCATAATGCGCGAGCATCCGCCCGCGCGTGCCGTGGCGATGACTTGATCCAACAGCGCCGCGCCCAGCCCGCGTCGGCGCCAGCGCGGATCCACCGCGAAAAGCAGCAGTTCCTCCTCGTCCAGCGTGGTGCGCAGCAGGGCAAATCCCGCAGCCGGACCGCCTTCGGGCGGCATGGCGCCATCGGGGCCGATCAACAAGGTGCGGCAGCGGCCCAGCAGCAGCGCGTCTTCCAACTGGCGGCGGTTCCACGCCTCGCCATAGGCGGGGTCGAAGGCGGTCTGCATCACCGCCATGATCCGGTCGATGTCGTCAGTGGGCGCGGTCATGCGGTGTGGGGGTGTTCTGAGCGGGGGGTGGGGTGGCGGGCAGGCGCGCGTCCGGCGCGCGGCCATAGAGCGGGGCCAGCGCCGGGGCGAATGCCCCCTCGCCCAGCAGCGACACGCAGCGGGCATCGGGCCAGAGGGGGAGGGCCCCGGCTGTGCCAGGAGCGCAGATTGCGAGTAGCGCCTCGGCCTGACTGCCCACGATCAACGGCTGGCCCAGCGCGGTGTGCAGCGCGGCGGCGGCATCCGGGGTGAGCGAGGCCAGTGGGGTGGTGACGGCGCCGCCGGCGTCAAACCCTTGCGTGAACCATTCGCCATGCCCGGCGGTGGTGGCCACCAGCACCGGCTGGGGCTCGCCATTCGGGCCGGGGCGTTGCTGGCGGGCCATGGCGGCGACGAGGGCGAGGGTGGGGTAGCCCAGTGCCTCGATGCCCCAGGCCAGCGCCAGCGCGCGGGCGGCGGCAAGGCCAATGCGCGCGCCGGTGAAGCTGCCCGGGCCAAGGCCGACGGTGATGCGGCTGGCGCGCCCCCGGCCCGGCAGGGCGGCGATCATCGGGATCAGCGCCTCGGCATGGCCGCGACCAAGGATGCGTTGCTCGCCCGCGATCAGCGTGTCGCCCGCGAACAGCGCCACCGAGCAGGCCTCGCTGGCACATTCGATGGCGAGGGTGCGGGTTTCATCGCTAAGGGTTTGCAGGCTGGTCAGTGTGGATCTCTACTGGTGTGCGCAGATTGGGCGCTTGTGTTTATTACTAAGCTTTGGCCCAAGCAATCAGATGCACGGCCAAAGAGATCAACGGTGCTGCGAGCATATAGCCAAAAACCGCGACCCTCGTTGACCGCGAATATCCGCGCCGCAGCGTTAACCAGCTGAACACGATGGGCAGGACCCAAATCGCGATCAGCAACGGGAACCCTAGTAGGCGCGGCGCTTGCCCATCGAAGTCAGCGGCCACATGGCATCTCCACCATCCGGTGATTCAGCAACTGCTCGGACCGAGCTTGAAGCACTTACCTCAAGCATCGGCCCTGTCCAATCACGCGATGCTGTTGAACTTGTCGAAGCCGGGGCGGGGCGAGCGGTCGAAAATGCTCGTCGGATCGCCATAGCCGAGGGTGGCGATGAAGTTCGACTTCACGCGCGGGGTATCGGCGAAGAAGGCGGCGTCCACGGCGGCATTGTCGAAGCCCGACATCGGCCCCGTATCCAGCCCCAGCGCGCGGGCGGCGAGGATGAGATAGGCGCCCTGCAGCGTGGAATTGCGCATGGCCGAGATCTCGCGCAGCGGCTCGTTGCCGTCGAACCAGCTCTTGGCATCGGCATGGGGGAACAGTTCGGGCAGATGCTCGTGATAGTCGATATCCATGCCGATGATGACCGTGACCGGCGCGGATTTGATCTTCACCGCATTGGCCTCTATGCAGCAGGCGGCCAGCTTCTGCTTGGCCGCATCGCTGGCGCACCACACCAACCGGGCGGGCAGCATGTTGGCGCTGGTGGGGCCAAATTTCAGCAGGTCCCAGATGGCATGAAGCTGGTCGGTGGAAACGGGCTTGTCGAGATAGCCGTTATAGCTGCGCGCGGTGCGGAACAGCTGGTCGAGAGCGGCGTCGGCAAGGGGCTTGGTCATGGGGAGGGCTCCGGAGAATAAAGCTTGGTGTCAGGCGGCGCGGACTTCGCTCACCTCGGGCACATAATGGCGGATCAGGCTTTCGATGCCCTGCTTCAGCGTCGCGGCGGACGAGGGGCAACCGGAGCAGGCGCCCTGCATGGCGAGGTAAACCACGCCCTCGCGATAGCCGCGAAAGGCCACATCGCCGCCATCATTGGCCACGGCCGGGCGGATGCGGGTTTCCAGAAGGTCGAGAATCT
>CAIWFP010000175.1 GCA_903911985.1 uncultured Sphingomonadales bacterium | reverse complement strand
TGTCGAACACGAGCCCATCCACCGCGATTTCAATCCCCGGCTGGTCGATCAGCCGCTGATGCCCTTTCCCGACGATGCCGCATTCGAAACGCACTACCTGCCATTGTTCGAGGATATTCTGGCCGGGCGCCATGTCACCCACCGCTTTGGCGAGCAGCGCAGGCGCGGCGGCGCGGCAACCAATGGCCTGATCATCCGCGACATTCACGGCCTGTTGATCGCCCCGCGCCTCATGGCCCGCCTGCCGCAGCTGCGCCCGGCGATTCTGGTCCGCCATCCGGCCGAAGTGGCCGCATCAAAGCTGGCCCTGGCCGATTGGGACTGGTTCACCCAGACCGAACGCTATCTGGAAGACAAAACCGTTCGCCGCGAACTGACGGGCCTCAGCCACCTCATCGCCGCGGCGGACACGCCCTATCGGCGCCATGTCATCCACTGGGCCGCCAGCCACCGCTTCTTCTTCTCGGCCGTCGCGCCGGGCTCCGTGCCGATCATCCGCTACCCCGGTGGGCGGGAGGAGATCGCGGCCGGGGTGGAACGGGTTCTGGCCGGGCTCGGTCAGTGCGACAGCACCCACGACGCGATGTTCGACCTTGCCTGGCGGACCCGCTCGGCCACGGAGCGCCCCCCTTGCGAGGCCGGACTGTTCCATCAGATGTTCCACCGCGCGCGCCCCTCCCGCCGCGACCTTGCCTTTACCGAAAAGGTGATCGACGCATTCTGCCTGCGCTGGCTGGTGCCGTGGACGGGTTTTGCCGGTGCCCCGGTCAGTCAGGTGGCGCGGGCAGATACGGGCCTGTGGCAACCAACCGCCTCTGGCGCACGGCCCGCCTTCGGATTTTGAGGTCCGGCCTGATGGATGCCCGGCGCTTCGCCATCGTGCGGAAACCGGTCGCCCCCCCATGCTGACTGGCGGACTGACCGGCGTGCTGCCTCACGTTCTGACCGGCACGCTGGCCCCGTACTGGCCGGCGCGCTGACCGGCCAAATTTGGCGCTTGCCCTGACGCGCATCTTTGCCCAAACCACCGGGGCAAGCCATGCCCAAGATCCATTCCGCCCCCTCATCCGCCGCGCGGCCCCTGCGGGCGCCGGGCGGAAATTCCGGTGCCCGCCACTTTACCCGCCCGCCCCTGCCGTGGGCGCCCTTCGCAAGAGGCTGAGTTGATGCGCCTTCCCGCCAAAGTGATAGCGGCAATCGTGGTTTTGACACTGGGGCTGAGCCTTTGGGGCTGGTTGGCTTTGGCGCCGCGCAAGGTTTCGCTGGCCACCCCCACGCGCGGGGCGGCGGCCGATCTGGTCTATGCCACCGGCTATGTCGAGGCTGACGACCCGGTGTCGGTTTCCGCGCAAATTACCGCGCCGGTGAAGGCGGTGCTGGTGGCCGAGGGCGACCCCGTGCGCGCCGGCCAGCCGCTGGTGGTGCTGGACGAGGGCGAAACACGCGGACTTTTGGGGCAGGCCGAGGCGCAGGCCCGTGGCGCCAGTTTGAGCGAGAACCGTCAGGTCACCCTGTTCCGGCAGGGCTGGGTAACCGGCGCCGCCCGCGACAGCGCCGTCGCCAGCGCCACCGCCGCCCGGGCCGCTGTTTCCGCGGCAAAGGCCAAGCTGGCGCAAACCACCGTGCGCGCGGGGATCAGCGGCGTGGTGCTGAAACGCGATGTCTATCCCGGCGATCTCGCCACCCCGGCCAAGGTGCTGCTGCAACTGGGCGACCCCGCCCGCATCCGCGTCACCGCCACGGTGGACGAGCGCGACATTCCCCGCGTGGCCCTCGGCCAAGCGGTGGTGATGTCGACCGACGCGCTACCCGGACGCATTTTGCACGGCGTGGTGTCCGAAATGACGCCCGGTGGCGATGCCAGCCAGCGCGCCTTTCGCATTCGCATCAAGCTGGACGGGCCTGCCAATGGCGCCCCAACCACGCGCCCGGGGCTCGCACAGGCCCCTGCCCTGCCCTTTGGTCTGACGCTGGAGGTCAACGTCATCGCCAACCAGAACCGCAACGCCCTGCTGGTGCCCGCGGGCGCGGTGGCGGGCGGGCATGTCTGGGTGGCCAGCGATGGCCGGGCGCGCCATCGTCCCATCACCACCGGCGTCATCGGGCCGGACAAGGTCGAGGTGCGCGGCGGGATTTCGCCCAGCGACGAGGTCATCGTCAACCCGCCGGCCGGCCTTGCCGAGGGCGACCGGGTGCGCGGGTGAAGCACCGGTGACCACCGAATCCCCGCAATCTCCGCCATTGGTCGCCCGGCCAGCCTTCACCCGGCTGGGGTTTTTGCTCGGCATCTCGCTGCGCCATCTGGCCCGGCGCAAACGCCAGACGGTGGTGGCGGTCAGCGGCGTGGCGGTGGGCGTCGGCTTCTTCCTCGCCGTCTCGGCGATGATGGTCGGTAGCCAGAACGACTTCGTCAACCAGCTGATCAACGCCGCGCCGCATATCATCATCTCCGACGAGATCCGCAGCCCGACCCCGCAGCCCGGCACCCGTGCCTTTGCCGGCGGGGCGGTGGCACTGCATGGCTACAAGGTGCGCACGGAAGCCCGGGGCATTCGCGGCTGGCAGGCCATCGTCGCCGCCACCAATGCCATTCCCGGCGCCGTGGCCGCCCCCAGCCTCACCGGCGGCGTTACCCTGCGGCTGGGCGGCCACGAGGAGGCGCTGGGCATCGTCGGCGTCGACCCGGAGCTGGAAAAACGCATCTCCACCATCGACGACAATCTGCGTCAGGGCCATCTCGCCGATCTGGAAACGGTGCAGGGCGGCATCATCATCGGCGAGGAAATGGCCCGGCGCATGGGGGTGAGGGTGGGCGACATGATCGCTGCCAGCACCTCCTCCACCGCCGGGCGGCAGATGCGCATCGTCGGCTTGTTCAAGCGCGGACGGGCAGGCGTTTCCAGCTCCTCGGGCTATGTGCTGCTGCGCGAGGCACAATCCCTGCTCGGCCGCCCCTTCATCATCAATTCCATCGGCATCGCCCTGCCCGACCCCTATGCCGCGCAGAATGTGGCGAATGATCTGGAACGCCGATTCGGCTACAAGGCGGAGAGCTGGGAGGAACGCTCCTCGGACATTCTCGCCCTGCTGTTCACCCGCAACATCATCATGTATTCGGTCGTTTCGGCGATCCTGCTGGTCGCCAGTTTCGGCATCTACACGGTGGTGTCGAACAATGTCGCGGACAAGCGCCGCGATATCGCCATTCTGCGCTCCATGGGCTTTTCGGCCGGAGACCTGCAGCTGATTTTCGTGATGGAAGGCGTTATCCTGGGCCTCATCGGGGTGGTGCTGGGCTGGCTTCTGGGCCTCATCCTGATGACCATCCTCGGCGCGCTGAGCTTCAATGTCGGCGGCGATGCACAGCACATTCCCATCGACAATTCCGCCCGGCAATATGCCATCGCCGCCATAGCCTCGCTGCTGGCCGGATCGGTGGCGGCATGGCTGCCCGCGCGCAAGGCGGCAAGGGTTGATCCCGTGGATATTCTGCGGGGGGCGATATGACCATGGCCGCCAAAGCCGCAGTGCCCCTGCTCGAGGCCAGAGGCCTTGGCCGCAGCCTGCCCGGTGATCCGCCGGTGCGGCTGGTGGAGGATATCAACCTCATCGTCCGGCCGGGCCGGTTTACCACCATCG
>CAIWFP010000174.1 GCA_903911985.1 uncultured Sphingomonadales bacterium | reverse complement strand
TGCGTTGCTGGTCGATGATCACGCCGGAGAGGGTTTTGGCCAGCGTGACCCTGCCTTCGTCGGGGACGATTTCGCCGATGAGCAGTTTGAGCAGCGTGGTCTTGCCCGCGCCATTGCCGCCGACAAGGCCGATGCGGTCGCCGCGCTGGATGCGCAGGGAGAAGTCCTTGATGATCGTGCGTGAAGTGCCATCAGGGGCGTCGAACCGTTTGGTTACATGCTCGGCGGTGATCACCGATTTGGTTTTGGAATCGTCGCTGCCGATCTTCAGCTTGGCCGTCCCTTGCGGGGTGAGCATGGAGGCGCGGGCGGCGCGCATCTCGTGCAGCTTGGCCAGCCGCCCCTGGTTGCGCTTGCGCCGGGCGGTGACGCCGCGTTCCAGCCAATGGGCCTCGATCTTCAGCTTGGCGTCCATGCGGTCGGCGTTGCGGGCTTCCTCGGCATAGACCGCTTCTTCCCATGCCTCATAGCCGCCAAAGCCGATTTCGCGGCGGCGCAAGGATCCCCGGTCGAGCCAGAGGGTGGCGCGGGTGAGGCGGGTGAGGAAGGTGCGGTCGTGGCTGATGACCACAAAGGCGCCATTATAGCGTTGCAGCCAGCTTTCCAGCCAGTCGATCGCGGCCAGATCGAGGTGGTTGGTCGGTTCGTCCAGCAGCAGCAGGTCGGGCTCGGAGGCAAGCGCCCGGGCGATGGCGGCGCGGCGGCGCTCGCCCCCGCTGGCCGATGCTGCGTTGCGGCTAAGGTCGATGCCGAGCTGGCCGGCGATGGCTTCCACCTCGTGGCGGGGCGGCGCGTCCGGCTCGCGGAGGGTGAAATCGAGCAGCGTGTCGCAACCGGTGAAGTCCGGATCCTGCGGCAGGGTGACGATGCGGGTGCCCGGCTGTACCGCGCGGGTCCCCTTGTCGCCCTCGATCTCGCCCGCCAGCAGGCGCAGCAGGGTGGTCTTGCCCGCGCCGTTGCGGCCGATGAGGGCAAGGCGGTCCTTGGGCCCGACCATGATGTTGAGATCTTGAAAGAGCCAGCCCGATCCCTGAATGAGACCAAGGCCCTCCCAACTGAGGATCGGTGCTGCTGCCATGGTCGAGGCCCCTAGAGCATTTTCAAGCGAGGTGGAAACACCAAAGGGACCCGGAAAATGCGAAAATGAGGAAGGCCCGGCAGGCCCGAGCCAGCAAGGGGCGTGGCGCCGGGGCTGGGCGATGTGGTTTGGCGCGCGCGGGCGCAGGCATGCGGGGGAGGAACGCGATGGTGGGAAGATTGGCGGGCC
This sequence comes from uncultured Sphingomonadales bacterium, assembly GCA_903911985.1. Taxonomy (GTDB): domain Bacteria; phylum Pseudomonadota; class Alphaproteobacteria; order Sphingomonadales; family Sphingomonadaceae; genus Novosphingobium. The sequence goes on along the minus strand of CAIWFP010000174.1, from coordinate 1,004 downwards.
TGCTTGCCAGCGCGCCCGAATTTCCTTCACAGATCTACGCCCCACAGTTTAACGGCCCCTCTCGGCCATTCAGTTCATATTCAACGCAGGGACCCTATCCCCCGGGCCATGATGAGACGAAACGATCATTGCCTGCTGCTTCTACTGGGTGCGGCTGCTTTGGCCGGCCCGGCTCTGGCGGCGCATGCCGGGCCGGGCGACGCGCAGGGGGCAGCGCGTCTGGAATTGCGCAAGGGGGCGGTGCGTTCGCTGCGCGATATTGAGCGCAAGATCGTGCCCACCATGCCGGGCTGGCACTATATGGGGCCGGAATATGATCCCGTGGCCATGGCCTACCGGTTGCGGTTTATCCGCGATGGTCAGGTGGTGTTTGTCGATGTCGATGCCCGCTCCGGCGAGGTGATCCAGCAATCGCGCTAGTACCCCGACTCTCCTTAACCCCTGCCACCTTGACCCGTTTCGCCCCAGACCCCATCACCCGCAGCTTACAACAGGGAACCTTCGCATGCGCATCCTGATCGTCGAGGACGAACCGACCCTTGGTCGCCAGCTGAAATCCACGCTGGAGGCGACCGGCTATGCCGTGGATCTGTCCACCGATGGCGAGGACGGCCATTTCATGGGCTCCACCGAGGAATATGACGCGGTGGTGCTCGACCTTGGCCTGCCCGAGATCGATGGGCTGACGGTGCTGGGCATGTGGCGGCGCGAGGGGCGCAAGTTTCCCGTGCTGGTGCTCACCGCGCGCGATTCATGGAGCGACAAGGTGGCCGGGCTCGATGCCGGGGCTGACGATTACCTCGCCAAGCCGTTCCAGACCGAGGAGCTGATTGCCCGCCTGCGCGCGCTGATCCGCCGCGCCTCGGGCAATAGCTCCAGCGAGCTGACCGCGGGGCCCGTGCGGCTGGATACGCGCACCGGCCGCGTCACGCTGGATGGCGAGCCGGTGAAGCTGACCGCGCAGGAATACAAGCTGCTGTCCTATCTGCTCCACCACAAGGGCA
>CAIWFP010000173.1 GCA_903911985.1 uncultured Sphingomonadales bacterium | reverse complement strand
CGCTGCGGTGCCTGTTCCCACGGAACTTGCGGTAAAAACCGATAGCAATGGCGAGTTGCCGCCCGTTGATCGCGCCCCGGCCCCGGCAACACTGGCGGTCGTGGTGGCAAAGGCTGCTGTGCCCGCAACGGTAGTGCTTCATCGGGCGGATACCACCCGGCTGGTGGGTGTGGCTGTCGCCCATGCCGATGTTGTCGCCGCCCGCCGCGCGCGCCATCATGGCCCGGATCATGCCGCCCTTGCCGCCTCGGTGGAGGCGCATCCGCAGACAGTGGCGCAGACTGTGGCGCAGACTGTGGCGCAGACCGTGGCGCCAGCCGACGCCCCGAAGGTCGCGGTTGCCGATAGCGGTTCCCAGTCCGTGGCGCGTGACTCCGCTCGCACCCATTCCCATAAGGGCCATGCCCATAAGGATGTGGCAGAGGCCGCGTCCGCCGCGACACCCGCCTCCATTCCCGCACCCTCCGCTTCGGGCGCATCCACCCATCTGGTGCAGCTGGGGTCATTCTCCAGCCAGCAAAACGCCGAACATGCCCGGCAAACCTTTGTCGCCCGCGATCCGTCGCTCAGCCATCGCCAGTTCGTGATTACCCAGGCGGTAGTCAACGGCCGCAATTACTGGCGGGTGGCGGTGATGGGCTTCGATGCGGCTTCCGCCGGGCAGGCCTGCAGCGCCATTCGCCACCACGGCGGCGCCTGCTTTGCCTATGCCGCGGGGCATTTGCCCGGCGGTCAGACCTTGGCGGTGGCCACGCCGCCCAAGCAGGATCATCTCGCCCACCGCTGAGGGGCTGGGCTGGCTCCGGCCGGCCCGCTTAGAGCGATTTTTCCAGAGATTCTGGATCGAGAAACGCGACCAGCCCGCGCGGGGCTTGAGCGTCGCTTTTCCGTTCGCGTCAGCCTGAACGCAAAAACGCTCCAGCCTAGCCGACCTTCACTCCGCCCTTGAACAGGCCGGTGACCCGGCCCTGCACGGGCTGGCGGTCAAACGGGGTGTTGCCGGCGGCGGCGGCCATCTTGTCCGAATTGACGATCCACGGGCGTTCCGGGTCGATAAGGGCGATGTCGGCCTCGGCCCCTTCCACCAGCAGCCCGGCGTTTACTCCCAGCAACCGCGCGGGATTCCCGGCAAGCAGCATGAAGGCGCGGGTCATGTCGATCACGCCATCGCGCACCAGCGTGAGGGTTAGCGGCAGCAGCGTTTCAGCGCCCGCCATGCCGGGTTCCGCATCGGCAAAGGGCAGGCGCTTGTCTTCCGGCCCGCGCGGATCATGGCCGCTGGCGATCACATCGATGGTGCCATCGGCAATCGCCGCGATCACCGCCTGCCGGTCTGCCTCGCAGCGCAAGGGCGGCGACAGGCGGCAGAACGTGCGGAAATCGCCCAGCGCGATATCCGAGAGCATGAAGTGGGCGGGGGTTACGCCCGCTGTCACCGCCACGCCGCGCGATTTGGCGGCGCGCACCAGATCAAGCGCGGCGCGGGTGGTGACCTGCCTGATGTGCAACTGGGCGCCGGCTATTTCCGCCAGCGCGATATCGCGGGCCACGGCCAGCGCCTCGGCCTCGGCGGGGGCGGAGGGCAGGCCCATGCGGGTGGCCATTTCGCCGGCGGTGGCCACGGCATTGCCGGCAAGGCCACCATCCTCGGCATGCGAGACAACCACCATGCCCAGCATCGCCGCATAGCGCAGCAGGCGCAGCATCACCCCCGAATCGGCGATCCAGCGGCGGCCGGTGCTGACGGCTTTCGCGCCCGCGTCGCGGGCCAGCGCGATTTCGGCCAGCTCGCAGCCCTCAAGCCCTCGTGTGGCGGCGGCAAGCGGGTGGACCCACAGCCCTGGCTTGCCGCTTTGCGCGGCATAGCGCACCGCCGAGGGGCGGTCGAGCGGCGGGCTCTGGTCCGGCATCAGCGCGGCCCGGGTGATGCCGCCGAAGTGGAACGCCGGCTTGTCGATGGCGAACACGCCGAGATCGACGAGGCCCGGCGCGACGATGAGGCCATTGGCCTCCACCACCCGGTCGGTGTCTTTCGGCGCAACGTCGCCGATGGCGGTAATGCGGTCGCCCACACAGCGGATGGCGCCGGGACGCAGGCCCTGCGGCAAGGCCAGCGTGCCGCCGATAATGGTCAGGGGGGCCTCGGCCTTCATGCCCGGATCTCCCCGGAGCTGTCAGGCGTGCCCCAACCCGGCAGCTTGCGCGCGCGGCGGGTGAGGACATCGAGGCAGGCCATGCGGATCGCCACGCCCATTTCCACCTGGGTGGTGATGAGGCTGCGGGCGCCTTCTTGCCCATTGACCAGATCAGCCCCATTGACCAGATCAGCGACGTTCGAATCGATCTCCACGCCCCGGTTCATCGGCCCCGGATGCATCACCAGCGCATTGGGCTTCGCCCGAGAAAGCCGGTCGAGCGTGAGACCATAGAGGTGGCGGAATTCGCGGGGGGAGGGGATGAACTGGCCCTCCATCCGTTCCTGCTGCAGGCGCAGCATCATCACCACATCGGCGCCGTCCAGCGCGGCGTTGAAATCGTGGAACGGCGTGACGCGCATGGCCTCTATCCCCTCGGGCATCAGGGCGGGCGGGGCGCAGACCCGCACATTCGCGCCAAGCGCCGTGAGGGCGAGAATATTCGAGCGGGCGACGCGGCTGTGCAGAATGTCGCCGCAGATGGTGACCACGAGGCCGGTAAAACCTCCCCCATCACCATTGGCGCCATCGCCCCGGGCGCGCAGCGCATGGCGGATGGTCAGCGCATCCAGCAAAGCCTGCGTCGGATGCTCGTGCTGGCCATCGCCGGCGTTCAGCACCGGGCAATCAACCTTGCCGGCGATCAGCCGCACCGCGCCCGATGAGGCATGGCGGATGACGATGGCATCGGCGCGCATGGCGTTCAGCGTCATCGCCGTGTCGATCAGCGTCTCGCCCTTTTTCACGCTGGAGGTGGCGGCGTGCATGTTGACCACATCGGCGCCCAGCCGCTTGCCGGCGATCTCGAAGGACAGCAGCGTGCGGGTGGAGTTCTCGAAAAAGGCGTTGATGATGGTGAGGCCCGCTAGGCGATCGTCACGCTTTTGCGGCTGCCGGTTCAGTTCCACCCACTGCTCCGCCTCGTCGAGCAGGAACAGGATCTCGTGCGGGGCAAGCCCTGCGATGCCGAGCAGGCCCGGATGCGGAAAGGCGGCGGCGCCGGCTGGATAGCGGCCCAGATGCGATGAGGGGGGCTGCGAAGAGGCTGAGGCTGTCATTGAAGAGAGGGGTTTAGGGAGGCGCGCGCGGTTTCTCAAGCTGTATCGCCCAAGTTTTCACCGGTTTTGAAGGGGCTTGCCTCGGAGCCGGGGCGCCAGCCGTTCGGCGTCCAGGTGCCGCTGTAGAATAGATTCGTCGGCTAGTGGCAAGCGCAGCAGGCAGCCGCATTCGGGAAAATGCGGGCGCCGGAGAGGATAGCGTTTCCGCGCCCACGGAAACACTCTAGAAGCCGGCGGCGACCGCGTGAATGCGCCGGTTTATGGGTTTCGATCCCGGAGTTTGGGTACATGGCATTGGTGAAAAAGGTCTGGGCGCTGCTGATGGGCATCAAGGATGCCCTGGTGCTGGCATTGCTGCTGCTGTTCTTCACCGGCCTCTATGGCGCCTTGTCCGGGCGGCCCGCACCGGCGAGTTTGCGGCAGGGCGCGCTGCTGCTCCGGCTGGATGGGCCGATCGTCGAGGAGCCCAGCGAAATGGACGCCATGGCCAGCCTGCAAGGCGGGTTGCAGGGCGCCACACTCACCCACGAAATTCGCGAGCGCGATGTGGTGCGGGCGCTGCGCGCGGCCGTTGGTGATTCGCGGATCAGGGCGGTGGTGGTGGATGTCAGCGGCTTTGGCGGCGGCGGGCTGGTGCATCTGCAGGAAATCGGCGCGGGGATGGATGCCGTGCGCGCCGCCAAAAAGCCGGTGCTGTTGTTCGGAACCGTGCTGGAGGATGGCGGCGTGCTGCTGGCCGCCCATGCCAGCGAGGTCTGGCTCGACCCGCTGGGCGGGGCCTATCTGCCGGGGCCGGGGGGCTTCAACCTCTATTTCGGCAAGGCGTTGGAGCGGTTGAGGATCAGCGCGCATATTTTCCGCGTGGGCACCTATAAGGACTACGTGGAGCCCTATTTCCGCAACGATCAGTCCGCGCCCGCCCATGCCGCCCGCGCGGCGCTGTATGGCGCCATCTGGAACGAGCTGAAGGCGGATATCCACCGCGCAAGGCCAAAGGCGAATATCGATCTGGTGACCCGCGATCCGGTGGGCTGGCTGCGGGCATCGGGCGGGGATGGGGCGAGGGCGGCACTGGCGGCCGGGTTGGTGGATCACATCGGCACGCGGGTGGAATTCGGGCAACGCGTGGCCGCGCTGGCCGGTGCGGACGACAGCACCGGGCGCCCCGGTGCCTTTGCCCATGCGACCCTGACCACTTTCCTTGCGGACCATCCCGAAAGCACCACGGGCAAGGCGATCGGCGTGGTGACGGTGGCCGGCGAAATTGTCGATGGCAAGGCCGGCCCCGGCACTGCCGGGGGCGACCGCATCGCCCGCCTGATCGACGATTCGGCCTCGCAAAATCTTGCCGCTCTGGTGGTGCGGGTCGATTCGCCGGGCGGGTCGGTAACCGGCGCCGAGGCGATTCGCGGCGCCATTGCCCGGGCAAAGGCGCGGGGGCTGCCGGTGGTGGTTTCCATGGCCAATGTCGCGGCCAGCGGGGGCTATTGGGTGGCAACGCCCGCCGCACGGATCTTTGCCCAGCCGGGCACGATAACCGGTTCCATCGGCATTTTCGCGGTGGTGCCCAGCTTTGAAAAGCTGCTCGGCGCCTATGGGGTGACCGGCGATGGGGTGCGCACCACGCCGCTTTCGGGCCAGCCCGATGTGTTCACCGGCCTCACGCCCGAGATGGAAGCGATGTTGCAGGCGGAAATCGAGAATGGCTATGGCCGGTTTGTCGGGCTGGTGGCCGCCTCCCGGCACAAATCCGCGGCGCAGGTTGATGCCGTGGCGCAAGGCCGCGTGTGGGATGGCGCGGCGGCCCGGGCCAACGGTCTGGTGGATGATTTCGGCGGGCTGGATGCGGCTTTGGTGGCGGCGGCCGCAGCTGCCCATCTGCCGCCGGATGGCTGGCACGCGAAGTTCCTCGCCAGCCCGTCGCACGCGGGTGTTGCGCAATTTCTGGCGGCGCTGCGGCCCGGCGATGACGATGACGATACCGCCGATTCCGCCCCCCCGGATGGTGCCGCGCGCGACTGGATTGGGCTGGTGGCCCGGCG
>CAIWFP010000172.1 GCA_903911985.1 uncultured Sphingomonadales bacterium | reverse complement strand
ACGGCGATACTGCCGGCGCGGACCTCGCGCACTTCCAGAGCGCGCTCGATCACCTCGCCGGAGCCGAAGCGGTAGGCGCCGTCGAGCCCCTGAAAGCCGCTGCGGTCGAACAGGCGCGCCGTGGGGAAAGGCGTGCCCGGATACCAGTCATGCGCGATGCGCAAGGTGAGCAGCACTCCGTCGTAGCCCAGTGTGGCTATACGGTCTGGCCCCGCGCCAAACCGGGCGCGATAGCTCTCGGCGAAGCGGACGAAGCGTGCGTCGGACAAGGCCGCGAACAGCGCACCCTGCAGGGCGGGCGTATGCGCAAGGGTCGCATCGCGGCTCCACAGTTCGGTGCCGAGAATACGCGGCCCGCCCGCGGTGGTCTTTGACAGCGTCGAGGCGGCGGCTGCGGCGAAATGGGTGGTATCGGCCACCAGCACGGCATCGAAGGTGCCATGGGTCTTCAACCGGCGCATGGCGGCTGCCATGGCGGCATCGGTCCGCTCATAGCCTTCCATGCCCACCAGCACCCCGCCCGAGCCGCGCACCGCCTCCAGCATGGCGGCCGAGGCCCGCTCGCCATAGGCCCCGACGGGGATCAGCGCGGCAAAGCGCAGGGCGCCCTGCGCGCGCGCCTGCCGCACCACCCGATCGACCGCTTGTCCCGGAATATTGCCCATGACGAACACATTGTCGCCAGCGACCGTGGCATCGTTGGAGAAGGTCAGCACCGGCACATGCGCCGCCTTGGCGGTTTGCGCGACGGCCAGCGCGTCTGTCCCCAGCAAGGGGCCCAATATCAGGCGATTGCCATCTGCCACGGCATGGGCAGCCGCCGCTGGCGCGCCGGATGCGGTGTCGTAGGTGGTGATGCGCAGGTTTTGCGCGTTGGTATCCAGCAAGGCCATGGTCGTGGCATTGGCCAGCGACTGCCCGGCCGCCGCGTTCGGGCCCGAAAGGGGCACCAGCAGAGCCACGCGATGGCGGCCATCGTCACTGGGCAGGGCGGGAGCCCTTTCGGCATCGCGCGGGCCACCTGAGGGAATCACCGCACAAGCCCCCAGCATGGCCAGACTGCCGAGGGCAACAAGGCACCGGCGCGGCAAACCAGCTGTTATTGCCGGGCCTTTCAGCCTTATCCGTTCAAACATTGCTTGCCGCTCTCCGGTTGGGTGGTTCAATAGGGGGCGATGAACCATGCCCTGTCCCCCGGCCTTTACATTGTCGCCACGCCCATTGGCAATCTCGGCGATATTACCCTGCGGGCGATCGAGGTGCTGAAAAATGTGAGCGCGGTGGCCTGCGAGGATACCCGCATTACCGGCAGGCTGCTGCATCATCTGGGCATCAAGCAGCGGCTCATTCGCTATGACGACCACGCCGATGCCAATGCGCGCGACGGGCTGCTGGCGATGATGGCGGGCGAGGCGGTGGCTTTGGTGTCGGATGCGGGCACGCCACTGGTTTCCGACCCCGGCTATCGGCTGGTTCGCGCCGCGCGCGAATTGGGCATTGCCGTCACCAGCCTGCCCGGGCCCAGCGCCGCGATTGTCGGCATCACCCTGTCGGGCCTGCCGTCGGACCGGTTCCTCTTCGCTGGCTTCCTGCCGCCCAAGGAGAAGGCGCGGGCCGATGTGCTGGGCGAACTGGCCGGTGTGCCCGCCACGCTGGTGTTTTACGAGACCGCGCCGCGCCTGACCGACGCGCTGGCGACGATTGCCGCCACCCTGCCGGGTCGCGAGGTGGCCGTGGCGCGGGAGTTGACCAAGCTTTTCGAGGAATGCCGCAGCGGTAGCCCGGAGGAACTGATCGCGCATTACACAGAACATCCGCCCCGGGGCGAGATTGTGCTGATGGTGGGCCCCGCGCCGGTGGTGGAGGCCAGTATGCAGGATGCGGAAACCCTGCTGCGGGCCGAGTTGACCCATGCCAAGCCCAGCCACGCCGCCGCCGCCGTCGCCAAGGCCACCGGTTTGGATCGCAAGGCGCTCTATGCGCTGGCGCTGACGCTGAAATGACCAACTGGCGCAAGGAAGCGCGTGGGCTCGTCGCCGACGCCAAGGGGCGCCGGGCCGAGGACGAGGCCGCCGCTTTCCTCATGGCCGATGGCTGGGAGATTCTGGCGCAGCGTGTGAAAACCCCGCGCGGCGAGGTTGATATCGTCGCCCGCCGCCCCGGAATTGTCGCCTTTGTCGAGGTGAAATGGCGGGGGAGCCAGTCCGACCTCGACCTTGCCATCGACCAGCGCCGGTTGGCCCGGGTGGCGGCGGCGGTGGAAATTCTCCTGCCCCGCTTTGTGAAAGAGGGCGAAGATTGCCGGATCGACGTGCTTCTGCTTGCGCCAGGCAGCCAGCCGCGCCACATCGCCAATGCTTGGCAGCCCTTCGTGTGAGGCTGCCTGCCCCTAGATTCCCGGAGTTGCCATGAGCTTGCGTGTTGCCGTCCAGATGGACCCTCTCGATGCGATCAATGTCGCGGGCGATTCCACCTTCCACCTGATGCTGTCGGCGCAAGCCCGCGGGCACAGCCTGTGGTATTATGATGTGGCGACATTGGCTTGGGAGTCCTGTGGGGAGTCCTCTGGGGAATCTGGCGGTGATGGGCCGGGCCGGGTGACGGCATGGGCCGCCCCGGTCACCGTGCGCCGCCCCGAAGCGGGCGAGCCCAAGGGCAGCCATTT
>CAIWFP010000171.1 GCA_903911985.1 uncultured Sphingomonadales bacterium | reverse complement strand
TGTCGGGTCTGCTGGGCCGCATGGCGGAGCGGCTGAAGCCAAGGCTGGTGTGCATCGCCTGCAACACCGCCTCCACCATTGCGCTGGCCAGCGTGCGCGAGGTGCTGGAGGTGCCGATTGTCGGCACGGTGCCCGCGATAAAACCCGCCGCCGCCCTCACCCGCAGCGGCACCATCGGCTTGCTGGGCACTCAGGCCACCATCCGGCAGGCCTATGTTGACCGGCTGGAGCAGGAATATGCCCAGGGCAAGCGCCTGCTGCGCCATGCCGCGCCCGAACTGGTGGAGGCCGCCGAGGCCAAGCTGCGGGGCGAGCCGGTCGATCCGGCCGTTATCGCCCGGTCGGTGGCGGGCCTGCGCGATCAGCCGGGCGGCGATGCCATCGATACGGTGGTTCTGGCCTGTACCCATTTCCCGCTGCTGACCGAGGAACTCGCGGCAGGCTTTGGTCCGGGCGTGGGTTTTGTCGATGGCGCGCAGGGCATAGCCCGGCGCATCGTCGAGCTGACCCGGGGGCAAGCCTTCCATCGCGCCGCCCCCGATCTTGCCCTGTTCACCAGGCAAGAGCCGGGCCTTGCCGCGTTGACCCCCGCGCTGACCCGCTATGGCCTTGAACAAGTCGCCATATTCTGATTGGGATCATTTTCGGGATAAGGGCGCTGCATGGCCGAGGTTGGACCTGTCGCATTTCCCCGAAACAAACCCAGCGGAGCACAGGCCAAATGATCCGTAAATTCAATCTGTGGCTGGGCTTGTTTCTATTGCTGGGGAGTACCGCGTTCTGGTGGCTCCTGCTGGCAAACAACCCGCAAGGTGCCAAACCTGCCCCCCTGCACATCGCCGCCCTGCGCCAGCTTGCCGCGCAAATGCCGGGCACCGCGCCATATGCCGTCGAATATGAGGACGCAGCCACCAACCGGGTGCTCGGAGACTATATTGTGGCCGGCGGCGGATTGAAAAAGCGGGCGCTGAGCGTCGCCGTTTTTCGCCTGCCGGTGGCCGGTGGAAAGGCGCTGATGATCGATAGCGGCCCCTCGCCCAGCGCCAGTGCCGACAGGGCCTATGCCGCCCGCCCCACCGCCGTGAACCACGTGAAGACCGCGCTTGCCGAGGCTGGCCGGATCATCCTCACCGAGGGGAGCGCCCTCCATGTAACGGCACTGCTGGCGCTGGCCGAACTGCCGGGACAGGCCCAGCTGCTGGACCGCGTGTGCCTGACGCCTCGGCAACGGGTGGAGCTTGCCACTTTGCCGGCCAGGTTCCGTTCGCCGCTGCCGCTGCCCGCCGCCTGCCTCTCGGGCACGGGCCCCGAAGCGGTGGCCCCCGGCGTTGTCGCCATTCCCGCACCCGGGCATTCGCCGGCTTCGCAGATGATCTATGTGCGGCTGGCCAATGGCCGCGAATATCTGTTTGCCGGCCAAAACGCGCCGCTCGACGCCAGCTGGCGGCAATTGCGCGCCCGCGCCCGGCTGATCGGCGATTTCCGCTATGGCGAAAACCGGCGCGAGGTCTTTTCCTGGCTGCTCACCATCCGCCAGCTGGCGAAGGAAGCGCCCGGACTGGTTATTGTGCCCGGAAGCGACCGGGAGTGGATGGACAGTGCCGCCGACAACCATCTCCTTACGCAAGGCTTCACCACGGACCAGCCCTGAGCGCCCAGCTTCACCGGATGCGCCCCTACCAGATGCGCCCCTACCAAATTCTGGCACGCTTTTCGGGCGGGATATACATGGCGTCGCCCGGCTTCACGCCAAAGGCCTCATACCACGCCCCGATATTGGGCAGCGTCCCCAATATGCGGAAGCGCGCCGGGCTGTGGGGGTTGGTGGCCACCAGATTGCGCAGGGCGCTCTCGCGCGCCTTGCTGCGCCACACCTGCGCAAAGGCGAGGAAGAACCGCTGGTCGCCGGTAAGACCGTTCAGCACCGGCGCAGCTTTCTGACCCAATGCGCGGTGATAGGCATCCAGCGCCACCTGCAATCCGGCGAAATCAGCGATATTCTCGCCCATCGTCAGCCTCGGGTTGACGAAGGCGCCCGGCGCGGCCTCGAATTTGGCATATTGCGCGCCGAACACGGCCGCCTCATCCTCGAAACGCCGGGCATCCTGCGGCGCCCACCAGTCACGCACGGCGCCGGTGGCGTCGATCTTGCGCCCCTGATCGTCGAAGCCATGGCTGATCTCGTGGCCGATGACCGCGCCGATCGCGCCATAATTCACCGCGTCATCGGCATCGCCGTCGAAGAAGGGCGGCTGGAGAATCCCTGCTGGAAACACGATCTTGTTTTCCAGCACGCCGTTATAGGCATTCACCGTCTGCGGGTTCATGCTCCATTTCCTGCGGTCCACCGGCTTGCCCAGATCGGCCAGATGATAGGCGGCGTTGAATTTTTCCGCCCTTGCGACATTGCCGTAAAGATCCGTAGGCGAGATGACGAGGCCACTGTAATCGCGCCATTTGTCGGGATAGCCGACCATCACATCCATCTTCGCCAGCTTGTCCAGCGCCTGCGCGCGGGTCGGCGGGCTCATCCAGTCGGCGGCCGCGATACGCCCGGCCATCGCCGCTTTCAGATTGGCGACCAGCACCTCCATCTTGGCCTTGGCGGGCGGCGGGAAGTGGCGCGCGACATAGGCCTGACCCAGGGCCTCACCCAGTTCGGCATTGACCAGTTCCACCCCCCGCTTCCAGCGCGGCCGCAACTCGGCCACCCCGCTCAGCGTTTGGGTATAGGCAAAGCGGCTGTCGACCATGGACTTGGGCAGATAGGGCGCGGCCTGATCGGCGACATGAAACGCCTCCCACAGCTTCAACACCCGCAGCGGGGTTTTGGCATAGAGCGCCGCGATATCCCGCACGGCGCTGTTCTCGTTGACGATGATCCTTGGCTGCGCGGGAATGCCCGCCCCGGCAAAATAGGCGGTCCAGTCCAGCCCCGGGGCATATTGCGCCAAGGCCGCCGTGGAATAGGGGTTGTTGATCATGCCAATGTCGCGCCGGTCGGCCGCGACCCAGCTGACGCGGGCGATGGCGGTCTCGAAATCCAGCACCGCCTTGGCGCAATCATCCGGCCGCGCCTGCCCCACGGCCCGGAAAGTCCGCGCGATATAGGCCAGATAGGCCGCGCGCTGGGGCGCGAATTGCGGGTCGAGGTAATAATCCCGGTCGGGCATGCCCAGCCCGCCCTGCCCCAGCCACAAGACATTCCTGCTGGCATCCGCCGTGTCCGGGCTGATGTCAAAGTCCACCAGTGCCATGCCGAAGGCGCCGTTGCTGGCGCCCATGTACCGGGCGAAGGCGGCCTTGTCGGCAACGGCGTTCAACCGCGCGAGATCGGCCTTGAGCGGGGCAAGCCCCACCGCCTCCACCCGCGCCTCGTCGACAAAGCTGGCGTAGAGCGCACCGAATTTGCTCTCGGCCCGATCCCCCCGCGCTGGCGCCCCGGTGATCAGATCCCGCATCTGCGCCTGCACCGCCTCGGCCA
>CAIWFP010000170.1 GCA_903911985.1 uncultured Sphingomonadales bacterium | reverse complement strand
GTGGACCCGATGGGCGTGCATACGGGCGATTCCATCACCGTCGCCCCGGCGCTGACGCTGACCGACAAGGAATACCAGATCATGCGCTCGGCCAGCATCGCCGTGCTGCGTGAAATTGGTGTGGAAACAGGTGGTTCCAACGTACAGTTCGCAGTAAATCCCGCAGATGGCCGCCTCATCGTCATCGAGATGAACCCGCGCGTCAGCCGCTCCTCGGCGCTGGCGTCCAAGGCCACCGGCTTTCCCATCGCCCGCGTCGCGGCAAAGCTGGCCGTGGGTTACACGCTGGACGAGATCACCAACGAGATCACCGGCGCCACCCCCGCCAGCTTCGAGCCGACGATCGATTACGTCGTCACCAAAATCCCCCGCTTCGCCTTCGAGAAGTTCAAGGGCGCCGAACCGCTGCTTTCCACCGCGATGAAGTCGGTCGGCGAAGTGATGGCCATTGGCCGCAACTTCAAGGAAAGCATGCAAAAGGCCCTGCGTGGGCTGGAAACCGGGCTGGATGGCTTCAACGAGGTCGAGGCGCTGGTGGGCAGTGGTTCCACCGGTTCCGGCCGCGACGCGGTCAACGCCGCCCTGTCACGCGCCACGCCCGACCGGATTCTGGTGGCAGCCCAGGCCCTGCGCGAGGGCTTCAGCGTCGAGGCGGTCAACGCCATCACCCATTACGACCTGTGGTTCCTTCGCCAGATCGCGGAAATCATCGCCGAGGAAGCCAAGGTTGCCGCCGACGGCCTGCCCACCGACGCGGCCGGCCTGCGCCGCCTCAAATCCATGGGCTTTTCCGACAAGCGCCTGGCCACGCTGGCGGTGCGCTCGGCCCATCTGGCCGGCAATGGCACTACCGCGCGTTCGGGTCTGTTGCATGATGTGGTGGAAGCCATGGTCGGCGCTACCACCGAGGATGAGGTGCGCGCGCTGCGCCATCGGCTCGGCGTCCACCCGGTGTTCAAGCGCATCGACAGCTGCGCCGCCGAGTTCGAGGCCGTCACGCCCTATATGTATTCCACCTATGAGGGCGGGTTGTTTGGTGAGCCAGAGAATGAGTCTGCCCCGACAAACCGCCGCAAGATCGTCATTCTGGGCGGTGGGCCAAACCGCATCGGCCAGGGCATCGAGTTCGACTAGTGCTGCTGCCACGCCTGCTTCGCGCTGGAAGAGGCGGGCTACGAGACGATCATGATCAACTGCAACCCGGAGACGGTGAGCACCGATTATGACACCTCGGACCGCCTCTATTTCGAGCCGCTGACCGCCGAGGATGTGCTGGAAATCCTGCGCGTGGAGCAGCAGAATGGCGAGCTGGTCGGGGTTATCGTGCAGTTTGGCGGGCAGACCCCGCTGAAACTGGCGCAGGCGCTGGAGGATGCGGGCATTCCCATCCTTGGCACCAGCCCCGATGCCATTGATCTTGCCGAGGATCGCGAGCGTTTCTCGGCGCTGGTGGAAAGACTGGGCCTGCGCCAGCCGCTGGGCGGCATGGCCCGCAGCCGCGACGAGGCGGTGGCCGTGGCCAACCGCATCGGCTTCCCGGTGCTCATCCGCCCGTCCTATGTGCTGGGCGGCCGCGCGATGGAAATCGTCGATTCCGTGGCGCAGCTGGACGATTACATCGCCACCGCCGTGCAGGTCTCCGGCACATCGCCGGTGCTGATCGACCAATATCTGCACGATGCCATCGAATGCGATGTTGATGCGCTCTGCGATGGCACCGAGGTGGTCGTCGCTGGCGTGATGCAGCACATCGAGGAAGCGGGCATTCACTCGGGCGACAGCGCCTGTTCGCTGCCCCCCTATAGCCTGCCGCAGAGCGTGATCGACGAAATGGAGCGGCAGGCCGAATTGCTGGCGCTGGCGCTGGGCGTGAAGGGGCTGATGAATATCCAGTTCGCGGTGAAATCCCGCACCGACGATGAGGGCGCCGAGCATTTGGATGTCTACCTGATCGAGGTGAACCCCCGCGCCAGCCGCACCGTGCCCTTCGTGGCCAAGGCGATCGGTCAGCCGGTGGCCAAAATCGCCGCGCGGGTCATGGCCGGAGAGAAGCTTTCCACCTTCCCGCCGTTCCGCCGCAAGCTGGACTATATGGCGGTGAAGGAGGCGGTGTTCCCCTTCGCGCGCTTCCCGGGTGTCGACCCGGTGCTGTCGCCAGAGATGAAGTCCACCGGCGAGGTGATGGGCCTCGACAAGGACTTTGCCACCGCTTTCGCCAAGAGCCAGCTGGGCGCGGGTACCATCCTGCCGATGGGCGGCGTGGTGTTCATCTCGGTGAAGGACAGCGACAAGCCGGTGATCCTGCCTGCCGCCCGGCGTCTGGTAGAGCTGGGCTTCAAGCTGATTGCCACCGGCGGCACGCAGAAATATCTGGCCGATGCGGGCGTTGCGGTCGAGCGGGTGAACAAGGTCGCCGAGGGCCGTCCGCATATCGTCGACAAGATTGTCGATGGCGAATTAGCCTTGATTATCAACACCACGGAAGGGTGGCAGAGCCTGAAGGATTCGCAATCCATTCGCGCATCGGCCCTGAATGGCAAGGTGCCCTACTACACCACCGCCGCCGCCAGCGTGGCCACCGCCGAGGCAATTGCCGCACTTGGCCGCGCAAAACTTGAAGTAAGGCCGCTGCAAGCCTATTATAGCTGACCCAGCCCCGGGCTTCTCCCCTATTGCCGCCTGCGGCGCCCTCTTTTCACCTTGGGAAGGGGGAGGGTGGATCAATCACCCTTGGGGGCCCGGGTTTGGCCCGGAATATGGTGTTGTGAAGGAAGGATTCTAATGGCGAGTGTCGTAAAGCTGCCGATGCTGGCGGATGGCTATGAAAGGCTGATCGTCGAGCTGAAGGCGCTGCGTGAAGAGCGGCCCAAGATCGTCGAGGCGATCGAGGAAGCGCGCGCGCATGGCGATCTCTCCGAAAACGCCGAATACCATGCCGCCAAGGAGCGGCAGGGGCAGGTTGAGGCCTCCATCTCCGATCTGGAAGACCGGGTCGGGCGCGCGCAGATCGTCGATCCCACCACCCTCTCGGG
>CAIWFP010000169.1 GCA_903911985.1 uncultured Sphingomonadales bacterium | reverse complement strand
CGACGGGCGCCGCACCCGCGCGGACCACCTCGGACGCCTCGCCCCCGCAAATCTCGAGGATCAGCCCGGTGAGCAAATCGAGGCCGGTGTCCAGAAACGCAGGGTCAACCCCGCGTTCAAAGCGCCCGCGCGCGTCAGAGGTGAGGTTCAATTTGCGCCCGGTGGCGGCAATCCGCTCCGGGGAGAAATAGGCGATCTCCAGCAGCACATCGCTTGTGGCCTCGCCGCAACCCGAATGCTCGCCGCCCATGATGCCGGCGATGTCGTGCACACCCGCCTCATCGGCGATGACGGTCATCGTCTCGTCGAGGGCATATTCCTTGCCATTCAGCGCCAGACAGGTCTCCCCCGCCCTCGCTCCACGTGCCACGACACCGCCTGTCAGCCTGGCCAGATCATAGGCATGGGCCGGGCGGCCATAGGTCAGCATCACATAGTTGGTGATGTCGACCAGCGCGGAAATCGGCCGCTGCCCGGCACTGGCCAGCCGGTCGGCCAGCCATTTGGGGCTCGCCCCATTGGTCACGCCGCGAATCACCCGGCCATAAAAGGCGGGGCAGCCCTCGGCATCCTCAATACGGATCTGCGTTGGGCAAGCGAACGCACCCGCCACATTCGGCGCCGCGATCGGCTTCAGCACGCCCAGCCCGGCCGCCGCCAGATCGCGGGCAATGCCATAGACGCCCATGCAATCGGGACGGTTGGGGGTAATGGCGACATCGAACACCGGGTCGGCGCCGTGATAATCCGCAAACGAAGTGCCCACGGGCGCGTCTTCGGGCAGCTCGATGATGCCATCGTGGCCTTCACCCAGTTCCAGCTCGCGCACAGAACACATCATGCCATTGGATTCAACGCCGCGCACCGCCGCCACCTTCAGCACCATGCCATTGGCCGGCACCACCGCGCCCGCCGTGCCCAGCACGCCGATCATGCCGGCCCGCGCGTTAGGCGCCCCGCACACCACCTGCAGCGGCACGCCGTCTCCGGTATCGACAGTCAGCACCTGCAACTTGTCGGCATCCGGATGCCGCCCCGCCGTCAAAATCTTCGCCACACGAAAACCGGCCAGCTTCGCGGCGGGGTCTTCAATCCCCTCCACTTCCAGTCCGATGGCGTTCAGCGTCGCGGCAATGGCCTCCACGGTGGCGTCCGTGTCGAGGTGGTCCTTCAGCCAGGAGAGCGAGAACTTCATGCCGCCACTCCCACACCAGCGGAAAGGGTGGGCACATCCAGCGCGCTGAACCCATAATGCCGCAACCAGCGCACATCGCCATCGAAGAAGGCGCGCAAATCATTCATCCCATATTTCAGCATGGCAAGGCGATCCACGCCCACACCAAAGGCAAACCCCTGCCATTGATCGGGATCGAAGCCGCCCGCTTCCAGCACATGCCGGTTGACCATGCCGCTGCCCAGCAGTTCCATCCAACTATGGCCCGGCGCATCGCCGCTGCCACCCACAACGCGGCGGCCATCCACCCAGCTATAGCCGGTGTCGACCTCCACCGAGGGCTCGGTAAAGGGGAAATAACTGGGCCGCAGGCGCAGCACGATGTCGTCACGCTCGAAAAAGGCCTTCAGCACCGTCTCCAGCGTCCATTTCAGGTGCCCCAGGTGAATCCCCTTGTCGATCACCAGCCCCTCCACCTGATGGAACATCGGCGTGTGGGTGGCGTCACTGTCGCTGCGATAGACCCGGCCCGGCGCGATGATGCGGACGGGCTCGCCGCCATCTCCACTTGCCGCCAGCATGGTGCGGATCTGCACGGGTGAGGTATGGGTGCGCAGCACCATCTCGCGGGTGTTCCCATCGGCATCCGGGGGCGTCACGTCGGGCAAATAGAATGTGTCGTGCATCGCCCGTGCCGGGTGGCTCTCGGGCATGTTGAGCGCGGTGAAATTGTGCCAGTCGTCCTCGATCTCCGGCCCTGTCGCCACGGCAAAGCCCATGTCGGCGAAGATCTCGGCCAGCTC
This sequence comes from uncultured Sphingomonadales bacterium, assembly GCA_903911985.1. Lineage (GTDB taxonomy): Bacteria > Pseudomonadota > Alphaproteobacteria > Sphingomonadales > Sphingomonadaceae > Novosphingobium. Next base: position 1,440 of record CAIWFP010000169.1, on the reverse strand, counting down.
GTCCATCACCTGGCTGACCGGATGCACCGAACCGCGCGGGGCCTCGGGCGCAGGCAAGGTCAGGTCGATGGTCTCGGCGGCGAGGCGAGCCTCAAGCGCGGCGCCTTCCAGCGCGGCCTTGGCGGCGGCCAGCGCCTCGGTCACGCCCTCGCGCAGGGCGTGGATTTTCGGGCCGGTGGTCTGGCGTTCCTCGGGGCTCAAGGCGCCCAGCGTCTTCAGCAGCGCCGAGACAGAACCCTGCTTGCCGAGAAACTCTATGCGCAGGGCCTCGACCGCCTCCAGAGTGTCCGCCGCCGCGATCCGCGCCAAAGCGTCCTGACCGATTGCCTGATAATCCACCGGGTCTGTCCCCTGCCCTAAATCTACTGGAGTTTGTCGGCAGCCCTTAAAGCCGCCACGAAAAAGTGGGAACCGGTTTTTTGCCTGAAGCGATGCCCAGAAGCCATGCCCGGAAACCATACCACGCGCAAATGCGCTCCACGCCGTCAGCGCATCACCGCCAGATGCACCAAGGGCGCGGGACCGGTTGCCCGATCCCGCGCCCTCAAATGCGTTTGTCCAGCCCGCGATGAGGCAGGCTGAAAACCGTTACGCCGGCAGAGCCGACTTCGCCTGGGCGATAACGGCCAGGAAGATGCCGCCTTCGTTCATCGCCAGATCAGCCATGGCCTTGCGGTCCAGTTCAATGCCCGCCAGCTTGGTGCCGTGGATGAACTGCGAATAGGTCAGGCCCTCGGCGCGGACAGCCGCGTTGATGCGCTGGATCCACAGGGCGCGGAAAGACCGCTTCTTGGCCTTGCGGTCGCGGTAAGCGTATTGGCCGGCCTTTTCGACGGCCTGGCGCGCAACGCGGATGGTGTTCTTGCGGCGGCCGCGATAGCCCTTGGCGGCATCGAGAACGCGCTTGTGCTTGGCGTGGGTGGTAACACCACGTTTGATACGGGTCATGCTTCAGTACTCCTTAAATCACAGCCCGTAGGGCGCCCACTTCTTGATCGTCTTTGCATCTGCATCAGAGATCACGTCGGTGCCGCGGTGCTGGCGGATGTACTTGGCATTGTGGCTCATCAGGCGGTGGCGCTTGCCAACCGCACCGTGCTTGATCTTGCCGGTGGCGGTGAGCTTGAAGCGCTTTTTAACGCCGCTCTTGGTCTTGAGCTTGGGCATTTTCGTCTCCTTGTCAGTGGCACGCATAGCTCGCCGTGGCAGCCCTTGTGGCCAGGAGGGCATGCGCATCTCCCATGTGGGCGATTCATCCGTGCCGATTGAAGGTGGCGCCCTTAGGCACAATGCGCAAGGAAGGCAAGCGCGAAGGGCTGTTTTCGCCGCCTCAATCGCCCGCGCCATGGGCCTTAAGCCCCCGCTGGTGAAGGAAGGCGGCAAAATCGCCCTCCGCGATAGGCTCCGCGCCAGCAGGCAGCGCCCCGGCCCAAACATAGG
>CAIWFP010000168.1 GCA_903911985.1 uncultured Sphingomonadales bacterium | reverse complement strand
GGTTCCGACCCCTCGATGATGCAGACCACCGCGAGGATGGACGGCAACCACTGGGTCATCAACGGGCGCAAGTCCTTCATCACCGGGGCGGCCGGTTCCAGGGTCGGGATCGTCATGGCCAAGTCGGACGACGGGGCCTGCATGTTCCTCGTCGACCTGCCCGATCCGGCCATCCGCATCGAGCGCGTGCTGGAAACCATCGACAGCTCGATGCCGGGCGGCCACTCGGTCGTCACCATCGAAAACCTGCGGGTGCCCGCCGATCAGATGCTCGGCGCCAGCGGCGAGGGCTTCAAATATGCGCAGGTGCGTTTGAGTCCCGCCCGCCTGTCGCACTGCATGCGCTGGCATGGGTCGGCCACCCGCGCGCATGAGATCGCCACGGCCTATGCCTGCAAGCGCACCGCCTTTGGCAAGCTACTGGTGGACCACGAGGGCGTGGGTTTCATGCTGGCCGAAAACCTCATCGATCTGAAGCAGTCCGAGCTGATGATCGACTGGTGCGCCGATGTGCTCGATTCCGGCTCGTTGGGCACGGCGGAAAGTTCCATGGCCAAGGTCGCGGTTTCCGAGGCGCTGATGCGCGTGGCTGATCGCTGCGTGCAGGTCATGGGCGGCACCGGCGTTTCCGGCGACACCATTGTCGAGCAGGTGTTCCGCGAAATCCGCGCCTTCCGGATTTATGATGGCCCGACCGAGGTTCACAAATGGAGCCTGGCCAAGAAGGTCAAGCGCGACTTCCTGAAAGGCCACGCAGCATGAGCGCGGATGCTAACGCGAATATGGGTACAACGCCGGTTCGCGAGGGCTATGCCTTCGACGAGGCCGCGCTTGCCCGCTGGATGACCGGGAATGTCGCCGGTTTCGCTGGCCCGCTCGCGGTCGAGCAGTTCAAGGGGGGGCAATCGAACCCGACCTATAAGCTGGTGACGCCGGGCAAGAGTTATGTGCTGCGTCGCAAGCCCCCGGGGCAGATCCTGAAGGGCGCCCATGCGGTGGAGCGCGAGGCGCAGGTTTTGACCGGCCTTGCCAAGGCAGATTTCCCGGTCGCCAAGGTGCATGGCCTGTGCCTCGACGACAGCGTCATCGGCAGCTGGTTCTATGTCATGGACATGGTCGAGGGCCGCATCTTCTGGGAGGCCCATGTCCCCGGCGTTTCCCCCGAGGAACGCGGCGCCATCTTCGATGCCATGAACGCCACCATGGCCCAGCTGCACAGCGTGGATTACGTGGGCGTTGGTCTGGGTGACTATGGCAAGCCGGGCAATTATTTCGTGCGGCAGATCGGCCGCTGGTCGAAGCAGTATTTCGACGATGCCGAGGCCGGGCGCGACGCTAATATGGACCGGTTGATCGACTGGTTGCAGGCCAATATGCCCGAGGGCGATGATGCCACCAGCATCATCCATGGCGATTTCCGCATCGACAACATGATTTTCCATGCCACCGAGCCACGGGTGATCGCGGTGCTGGATTGGGAGCTGTCGACGCTGGGCCATCCGCTGGCCGATTTTGCCTATAACGCCATGATGTATCGCATGCCGCCCTATATCGTGGCGGGGCTTGGCGGCATGAATATCGACGGTTTGGGCATCCCGTCCGAGGAAGACTACGTCGCGGCCTATTGCGCGCGCCGGGGTTTGGCCGGCATGCCGGGATATCAATATTACATGGCGTTCAACTTCTTCCGGCTGGCGGCCATTTTCCATGGCATCAAGGGCCGGGTCATTCGCGGCACCGCCTCCAGCGCGCAGGCGAAGGAGCGGGTAGCGGTGCTGCCGGAGCTGATGGAGCTGGCCTGGAGCCAGACCGGCGCCTGATGGCGCGGGCGACTTAAGGGGCAGGTGCGAGGGCCAACCGATTTGCATTGGCACATCGGTATATCACCAACCGATTTGCATTCGCAAATCGGCATATCAAACGCCGCCCTCGCATCTTCACACCACCAACTAAGCCGCTTCCGCCTCCACCCATTCGGGGAAAAAGCTCGGCTCGCGGATGGACCACGCGGGCGCGGTGGCGGCGGCCTCGCTGATCGACTGAAGCAGGTTCCTGCGCCGCTCGGGCCGGATATGCGGCAGCGCGGCGGCGGCGCAGAAGGCCGAGGGCAGCCAGCGGCGCACATCGGTCCCCAACAGGCGTTCGTAGAGAAAGCGGTAGGACGAGAAGCCTTCCAGCCGCTCTTGCGCCAGATCGAAGGCGGTGATGCGGATAAGCTTGTCGATGAAACCCTCCAGCGCCTCGAAGCTTTCGTCCTCCGGCATGGCGCCGCGCAGCAGCTTCAGCTCCTGATAGGCGACATATTGGCTCCGGATCGAGGCGCTTTCGGCAGCGTCGCGTGCCCACAGGCGAAAGGCATCCTGACGCCCCAGCCCGACATCGAGGCTGCGCTTGATATAGCGTTGCTCGCAAGGGGAGAAGCCCGCGAACTCGCGCAGTTCGGCGATGGCGATACCGCTGGATCCGATGCTGGCCATGTCGTGTCAACCTCTTGGCTTTGGCGCCCGCCCGGATGGGCTGTGGCGATAAGCGGAGGATGGCCAGAAATTGGTGAAGAAGCCGTTAACCGTAATATCGCGGGCACTGCTGGCGCCCGATTATTTCCGCATTAAAATTTCAGATCATTCCGGCCAGCGGGCTGGAAGGATCGGCATATTTGCGCGTGGCCATGCGGCCCGACAAATAGGCGTGGCGGCCCGCCTCCACAGCCAGACGCATGGCGCGGGCCATGCGGATGGGGTCTTTCGCTTCGGCGATGGCGGTGTTCATCAGTACACCATCCACACCCAGCTCCATGGCCACGGCCGCATCAGAGGCGGTGCCGACACCGGCATCCACCAGCACCGGCACCTTGGCGCCCTCCACGATGAGGCGGATGGTCACGCGGTTCTGGATACCGAGCCCCGAGCCGATCGGCGCGCCAAGGGGCATGATCGCCACCGCGCCGCATTCCTCCAGCTGCCTGGCCGCGATGGGGTCGTCGACGCAATAGACCATGGGCAGGAAGCCCTCCCTGGCGAGAACCTCGGTGGCCTTCAGCGTCTCGCGCATGTCGGGATAAAGGGTGCGCGCCTCGCCCAGCACCTCCAGCTTGACCAGATCCCAGCCACCGG
>CAIWFP010000167.1 GCA_903911985.1 uncultured Sphingomonadales bacterium | reverse complement strand
CAGGCGGGCGCCAGCCCCCCTGCCAATACCCCGGCAAGACACTATGTGGGGCCCCGCCCTTCCGGCCCACCATTCAGGAAAGCCCGCCCGCCACATGACAGCAGCCAGCAGCCCATTCGGTGACACCGCCCATCCCCGCATCAACGGCGACAACCCCGCCCATGACAACGGGGCCGGGCAGGAAAATGCCCCCTGGGATGTAGCCCCCTGGGATGTCGATGGCGACAAGCTGAAAGAGGAATGCGGCATCTTCGGCATCATCGGCGCGAAGGAGGCCTCGGGCATCGTCGCGCTGGGCCTGCACGCGCTCCAGCATCGCGGGCAGGAAGCGGTCGGCATCACCAGCTTCGACGGCATCGATGGCGACGGGGAATTCTACACCCATCGCGGCGTCGGCCATGTGGCACAGGTGTTCAACAGCGCCGAATCCTTCGCCGCCCTGCCCGGAGCCATGGCCTCGGGCCATGTGCGCTATTCCACCACCGGCGGCTCCGGCCTGCGCAATGTGCAGCCCCTGTTCGCCGATCTCGCCAGCGGCGGCTTCTCCATCGCCCACAATGGCAACATCTCCAACGCCATGACGCTGAAGCGCGATCTGGTGCAAAAGGGCTCGATCTTCCAGTCCACGTCGGACACCGAGGTGATCATCCACCTCGTCGCCACCAGCCGCTACCCGACGGTGCTCGATCGCTTCGTCGATGCGCTGCGCATGGTGGAAGGCGCCTATTCCCTCATCTGCATGACGCCCGAGGGCAAGATCGCCTGCCGCGATCCGCTCGGTATCCGCCCGCTGGTCATGGGGCGCCTCGGCACCGCCACCGTTTTCGCCTCGGAAACCGTGGGTCTTGACGTTGTCGGCGCCGATTTCGTCCGCCAGATCGAACCGGGCGAACTGGTGCAGGTGGATCATCAGGGCGTCATCTCCAGCCACCGCCCCTTCGGCAACCACCCGGCGCGCCCCTGCATTTTCGAACATGTCTATTTCAGCCGCCCCGATTCGGTGCTCGATGGCCAATCGGTCTATTCGGTGCGCAAGGCGATCGGCGTCGAGCTGGCCAAGGAAGCCCCGGCCAATGCCGACATCGTCGTGCCCGTGCCGGACAGCGGCGTTCCGGCGGCCATCGGCTATGCCCAGCAAAGCGGCATTCCCTTTGAACTCGGCATCATCCGCAGCCACTATGTCGGCCGCACCTTCATTCAACCCAGCGATGGCGCCCGCAATGCGGACGTCAAGCGCAAGCACAACGCCAACCGCGCGCTGGTCGAAGGCAAGCGCATCGTCCTCATCGACGATTCCATCGTGCGCGGCACCACCTCGCTCAAAATCGTCCAGATGATGCGCGACGCGGGCGCCGCCGAAGTCCACATGCGCATCGCCTCCCCGCCGACCGATCATTCCTGCTTCTACGGGGTGGATACGCCGGAGCGGAACAAGCTGCTGGCCGCCCGCATGGATCTGCAGGCCATGGCGGATTACATCCACGCCGACAGCCTCGCCTTCGTCAGCATCGACGGCCTCTACCGCGCCGTGGGCGAAAAGAGCCGCAACGCGACCTGCCCGCAATATTGCGATGCCTGCTTTACCGGTGAATACCCCACCCGCCTCACCGATCTGGCCGAACGCAACGAACCCGCCCAGCTCACGCTCGCGGTGGACAAGGCCCCCGCCGATGCCCCGGCGAAGCAGACGCCAAAAAGCAATTCGCCCAAAAACAACCCGGGCGCGGACAAGCAGTCCACCGAAACGGCCCCCAGCGAATAAGCCCCCTGCGCGCGGAACAGAATAATCCCATGACCGACACCACCAAGCCCTTCGCCGGACAACTGGCACTCGTCACCGGCGCCAGCCGCGGCATTGGCGCCGCCACCGCGATTGCCCTCGCCCGCGCCGGCGCCCATGTCATCCTCACCGCGCGCGACGCCCGGGCGCTGGAAGCCGTGGAAGACGCCATCGCCGCCGAGGGAGGAAACGCCACCATCGCCCCCATGGATCTGGCCGAACCCGACGCCATCGCCCGCCTCGCCACCGCCGTGGCGGGCCGCTGGGGCGCGCTGGATATTCTGGTCATCAACGCCGCCGTCCTGCCGCAACTCACTTCGGTGGGCGACATCGACCCCGTCGCCTTCACCAAGGCGCTGACGGTCAATGTTCTGGCAACGCAAACCCTCATCGCCCGCTTCGACGCGCTGCTGCGCAAGAGCGCGAATGGCCGCGTCATCGGCGTAACCACCACCCTCACCACCGCCCCGCGCGCCTATTGGGGTGGCTATGCCTCAGCCAAGGCCGCGCAAGAGGTGCTGCTTGATTGCTACGCGCAGGAAGTGCGCAACATTTCCAAGGTCCGCGTGGCCCTCGTCAACCCCCGCGCCACCCGCACCAAGATGCGCGCCGCCGCCTTCCCCGGCGAAGACCCGGCGAGCATCAAAGCCCCCGAAGTCGTGGCCGACCGCATCGTCGCCCTGCTAGGCGAAGACTTCCCCAGCCCCCACCGCGAAACCCTGGCGAAGTAGTCAACAAAGGCGAAGCGATAGGCAAACGGCAGGCCACGCCACAGCCCCCACGCCTCAACCCTATGTATTGGGCTGACGCAACATGCCAGTGGCAAACACCAGAGATGCTACCACCACTGCGGCGCCAATGCCTGTGCCAAGAGCATATTCTATGACCACGGGCCTTCCCGACAAAACCTGATAATAGGCCTCACATAATGCCCCGAACGGCATTATGAACGTCGCTGCCGCTGCAGTAATTGTGCTAAATATAAACTGAACATACTGCACCAATGCGCAGTTTATCATCCACAATAGCAATACAATTGACCAAAATCCGATCATGTTTTTATCAACCATTGCGGATTTGACCCACAACGCCGCAAAAGTACCCACCCCCAAATAGAAGCAGGCCGCAATCGCCATGGCCGCAACCAAAAATCCGCCAATCCACAGCATGCTCCCGCGAATAAATGTGCCGGCACTTTCCTGATGTTTCAGCCGCACCAGGGTGGGAATAGAGGGCTGCAGCATCGCGTAGAACACGTTCAATATGCCAACCTCCACACGAAAAACCACGGCTGTGGAAGCGGAAATGCTCGAGATCAAATGCAGCCCCCGCGCAATAAGCGGCGTGTTCACGAACATGCTCGACGAAATCGACGCCACAAACATCGGCGACGAGGTTTTCAGCATGCTGACCATACTGCCCACCGCAACCCGGTTGAACGGATTGATCAGCGCCCGAAACTCCCTCTCCCGCGTCAAAAACGCAAACGACGCGATCGCCCCGATCGACGGCGCCGAATAGGCCAGCAAGGCAACAACCGAAACACTGCTCAAATGCAGCCTTGCCACCACCGCCCATGCCCCAACGTTAAACGCATAGGCCCCCAGCATAAAATAGGTGGTGGTGCGACTGCGCTCCGTTCCCAACCTCACCATGTCGGCAAAATTGGCCACCGTCCCCACAATCGTCAGCAGGAATATGGGCAAATATTGCACGAGGGCATGGGAACCAAACAGCACCAGTCCGGTCATCGCCAGTGTCGAAATGCCACACAGCAACAGAAAGGTGAAGCGCACTTCCGCCAGTTCCCCCAGAGGCCGCCTCTGGCTATGCGCATAGGCCACCGCGCGGATCACATATCCGCCAAGCCCCGCCTGCAACAGGCCAACGGCCGCCACCGCGTTGAACAGGAGCAGCAAATTCGCCGTATCGCTGGCCGAAATATGGCGCGAGGCCCAACCCACCACGAACAGCGAATAGAGCACCGATGCCCCGCGCGCCAACAGCGTTGCGGCGGTGTTCACCACGCCCAGCCGCAAATATCCTGAGTTCAATGCAAATTCCCAATCGCTGGCCACCCGGAATGGAGACTTGTCGCACGAAGCGGCACAACGCCCGTCCGCCCACAAATGCCCACTCACCATCCAGGCACATTTTCGTGACACCAAAAGCGCAAAAATATCGGCCCTCACCGCGTCAAAACAGCGGGTGAAGCACGCGGTCATCATGACTTACAAAGCGGAGAAATGGAACGCATATTCGCGGGCATTCCGCCAATAATCAGCCCGCCCCTCAGCGCGACTTCAACCTTACGCCAAGCGCCCCCCGCCCGGCAAAGCGCAGAAACCGCTGGTCCGCCAGATCGAGCCCCTGCGCATCGGGCAGGACAATCGGCATCCGCGCCCAGAACAGGAAGGCGCGGGCTTTCGGATCATCGCGGCTCCACCGGGCGACGCGCGGATCATCCATCCCGGTGCGCCCCAGCGCGCGCAAATCGGCATCGCCCGCCCTTGGCGCGGGGGCAAACAGGCTCCAGCCCAGCGCGCCATAGCTCTGGTCGGCCCTTCGCCACAGCACCTCGCGCCGCCAGAAGGCCAGCGGCACGGGGTTCGCGGCAATCCGTTCCATCGGCGCGCCATGACCGAGCGCCAGCGCCGATGCAGCCTCGCCCTCGGCCCGCGCGGTAATCAGCAGATTGGCCCCGACATAAAGCGCCACCCCCACAATCGCCCCACGCGCCGGAGCGGCCCAGTCGGCCCGCCCCGCCGATTCGCGTGCCCGCGAAAACCCGACACCCGCCCCCAGCAGCGCCAGCAGCCACACATCGACGATGAAGATCGCGTCGCCATAATACCAGCCATGGCCGAAAGGCTCGAGCAGCCGGATGCCGTAATTGTTCAGCCAGTCAAAGGCGGGATGGGTGGCCAGCGCGATGAAACACAGCGCCAGCAGCCAGAGCGGCCGCATCGGCAGGGCATCCCCCCGCACCACGCCCCGCTTTTGGCGCCAGCCATCCACCAGCAGCAACAGCCCGGCCAGCAGCGGCGGCAACAGCAACAACCCGCCCAGCCCGTGGGTAAAGCCCCGGTGCACCGCCAGCGACTGCCAGCCGAACACCCGGCCAAACACATCGATATCCGGCAGGTTGGCGGCGATGATCAGCGCGGGCATGGCGGCCCGCGTGCGGCGCTTCAGCCCCGCCTGCCCCAGCACCGCGCCAATCAGCGAATGGGTGAGATTATCCACCGCCGCCCGCGCCTATCGGGATCAAACGTTCGACAACGGCCCCTGATCCTCAGGAGCAACTGTCCCGGAAACTGTCCATGTCTGGCCCTTGGCGAGCAGCTTGGCGAGATTGGCGCTCTTGCCCTGGCGGGCAACGGCATCCTGCCCCAGCAGCGCCACTTCGAAGGAGGGCTGCGGGTCGTCATAGATCACGCCCAGCGCCATCGGGAAGGGCCCGAAAGGCAGCTCGACGAGCATATGCGCGACCGACCGGTTGGTCACATCATGGACAATAACGCCAGCCGCCTGCCAATCGGGGGTGCCATCGCTCTTGGCGACCACATCCACCACCTTCAGCACCAGCTTCTCGGCATCGAGGGCGATGCCCTTGATGCCGCCCGATTTCTCGGAACCAAACAGCATCGGCTCGCCATTCTTCAGCCACAGCTGGCTGGCCTCGGCACCCTTGGCGACGGCGAATTCCTCGAAGCGGTCCTTGTTATAGACGATGCAGTTCTGGAAGATCTCGACAAAGGCCGCACCCTGATGGGCATGGGCCGCCTTCAACACGCCCGACAGTTCCTTGGAAACGTCAAACCCGCGGGCAATAAACCGCCCACCCGCACCCAGTGCAAAGGCGCAAGGGGAAGCCGGCCGGTCCACCGAACCCAGCGGCGAGGTCGGCGAATTGGTGCCCACGCGGCTGGTGGGCGAATATTGCCCCTTGGTCAGGCCATAGATCTCGTTGTTGAACAGCATGATCTGGCAGTTCAGATTGCGCCGGATAACATGCATCGTGTGGTTGCCGCCGATGGACATGCCGTCGCCATCGCCGGTCACCAGCCACACATCCAGCTCCGGGTTGGCCAGCTTGATGCCGGTGGCAAAAGCGGGCGCGCGGCCATGGATGGTGTGGAAGCCATAGGAGGCCATGTAATAGGGAAAGCGGCTCGAACAGCCGATGCCGGAGACGAACACGGTCTTGGCCGGGTCAGACCCGAGATCGACCATGGTGCGCTGCACCGCCTTCAGGATCGCGTAATCGCCGCAACCCGGGCACCAGCGCACTTCCTGATCCGATTCCCAGTCCTTGAGGGTCAACTTGGCAATAGGGGTCATATCGTTCATCGGTCTATTCCCTCAAGCCAGCAAATCTTCGATCGCCGCTTCAATCTCGGCAATCGTAAACGGCTGGCCACTGGTCTTGGTCAGCGGGCGAGCAT
>CAIWFP010000166.1 GCA_903911985.1 uncultured Sphingomonadales bacterium | reverse complement strand
GCTCGGGGGGCAGCTCATCGGGCGCGAAGCTCGGGATATTCAGCTCGATCAGCGGGAAGAAGGGCACGCCCAGATCGAACGAGCCCGCAGAGCGATCGACCAGCGCGGCGGCGGCGACCACCTTGCCGCCCGCCGCCTCGATGGCAGCAATCGCCTCGCGGCTGGACAGGCCGGTGGTGACGACATCCTCGACCATCAGCACCTTGTCGCCCTCGGCAAGGGCAAAGCCGCGCCGCAGTTCAAAAGTGCCCTCTGGCCGCTCGACGAACATCGCCTCCACCCCCAGAGCGCGGCCCATTTCGTGGCCGATGATGACCCCGCCCATGGCGGGCGAGACCACCTTGGTGATCTCCCGGCGCAGCTCGCGCGGGATTTTGGCGGCAATCGCGGCGGCCAGACGGCTGGCGCGCATCGGATCCATCAGCACCCGGGCGCATTGCAGATAGCGGGTGCTGTGCCGGCCGGAGGACAGCAGGAAATGCCCTTCGAGCAGCGCATCGGCGGCGCGGAACTCGGCGAGCACCTCTTCATCAAGCATGGTATCAACTTTCCTATTGATGGTGTTTCACCAGGGCCATTCCCCATGGTCGAACGGGGTGGCGAAAGTGAGCGCATTGAGATGTGTCAAAAATACCCCTAGAGAGCCTTGAGAGTGTGGGCAAGCGCGCGTATAGCCCCGCTCAGGGGACGCGCCCGACCTTACGCAGGGCGCTCGTGACGACTTGTCGTCGACGACTGGGGTATGAGAGACCGTATTGAAATGAAACCCGGGGGATTTGTGCAGACGATTAGCCGCTTCATGAAGGTGCTGGGCCTTGCCCTGGTGCTGCTCGCCACGCCGCGAATCGCGGAAGCCCAGAGTGCGGCGCCTGCCGCTGCCGCTCCGGTTGTAGCGGCTTCCGCCGCCGCGCCTGTTGCCGTGGCTTCCGCCGCGTCTGACCGTTTTGCGGTGGCGCCGGGTGGCTATACGCCGATGAAGCCGACGGCCGGCAAGGGCATGCCCGTCGCTGGCGGCATTGGCTTCCAGACGCAATATTCGCCCAATGGCCAATATGCGCTGTGGATGCACAACTCGATCCTGCTGCCGGTGATCGTGGGGGTGACGATTTTCGTGCTGCTGCTGCTGGTCTGGGTTGTCATCCGCTTCAACGCCCGGGCAAACCCGGTGCCTTCGCGCACCAGCCACAACACGCTGCTCGAAGTGATCTGGACGGGTATCCCGATCCTCATCCTGCTGGTGGTGTTCGTGCCCTCGATGAAGCTGCTGGCCAAGCAGTACAAGGCCCTGCCGGCCGATGCCCTCACCGTGAAGGCCACCGGCAACCAGTGGTACTGGAGCTATGCCTATCCGGATAACGGCGGGTTCGAGGTGATCTCGAACATCCTGCCCGCAGGCGAGGCCACCAAGCGCGGCGAGCCCGAGCAGCTGGGTGCCGACTATCGCATGGTCGTCCCCGCTGGTGAGCCGATCCGCCTGCAGACCGCCGGCGCGGATGTCATCCACTCCTTCTCCGTTCCGTCGCTCTGGTTCAAGCTGGACGCCGTTCCGGGCCGCGTGAACGAGAAGATGCTCTTTATCAGCGAGCCGGGCGTTTATTACGGCCAGTGCTCGGAGCTGTGCGGTGCCCGTCACGGCTATATGCCCATCGTGGTGGAGGCGCTGCCGCGTCCCCAGTATAACGCCTGGGTGATGACGCATGCTGGCGCGAAGGTGGACGGTGCTCCGGCACCTGCCGCCGCGCCGGCCGCTTCCGCGCCCCCCGCCTCGGCAACACCGGCGCCTGCCGCCTGAGCCCGTCAGTTCCAGATTTCTTAGGGTAAGCAACCAATGGCTACCACCACAGACCACCACTCGGCGCATGGCGATGTCCATGCCCATGACGATCACAAGCCGGGCTTTTTCTCCCGCTGGTTCATGTCCACCAACCATAAGGACATTGGCACACTCTATCTGATCTTCGCGATCTTCGCGGGCATCATTGGTGGTGCCATTTCGGGCATCATGCGTCTGGAGCTGGATCATCCCGGCATTCAGGTGCTGGCCTCGGTCAACCATTTCCTCGGCGTGACCAGCGCCACCATGGATCAAAACCTCCACCTGTGGAACGTGCTGATCACCGCCCACGGCCTCATCATGGTGTTCTTCATGGTGATGCCGGCGATGATCGGCGGTTTTGGCAACTGGTTCGTGCCGATCATGATCGGCGCGCCCGACATGGCCTTCCCGCGCATGAACAACATCAGCTTCTGGCTGACGGTGGCCGGCTTTTGCTCGCTGATGATCTCGCCCTTCGTGCCCGGTGGCACGGGTAATGGCGCTGGCATCGGCTGGACGGCCTATGCCCCGCTGTCGACCTCCGGCTCGCAGGGCCCGGCGGTCGATTTCGCGATCTTCTCGCTGCACCTTGCCGGTGCCGGCTCGATCATGGGCGCGATCAACTTCATCACCACCATTCTCAACATGCGCGCGCCGGGCATGACCCTGCACAAGATGCCGCTGTTCGTGTGGTCGATGCTGGTTACGGCCTTCCTGCTGCTGCTGGCGCTGCCGGTTCTGGCTGCCGCCATCACCATGCTGATCACCGACCGCAACTTTGGCACCACCTTCTTTGATGCCAGCGGCGGCGGCGATCCGGTTCTGTTCCAGCACCTGTTCTGGTTCTTTGGTCACCCCGAAGTGTACATCATGATCCTGCCCGGTTTCGGCATGATAAGCCAGATCGTCTCGACCTTCTCGAAGAAGCCGGTGTTTGGTTACCTCGGCATGGCCTATGCCATGGTCGCCATCGGCGTGGTCGGCTTCGTCGTGTGGGCGCACCACATGTACACCACCGGCCTGTCGGAAGACGTGAAGATGTATTTCACCACCGCCACCATGGTGATCGCGGTGCCCACCGGCATCAAGATCTTCTCGTGGATCGCCACGATGTGGGGCGGCTCGATCTCGTTCAAGAGCCCGATGGTTTGGGCGATTGGTTTCATCTTCCTGTTCACCGTTGGCGGTGTGACGGGTGTGGTGCTGGCCAATGGCGGCATCGACGACAACGTTCAGGACACCTATTACGTGGTGGGTCACTTCCACTATGTGCTGTCGCTGGGCGCGGTCACGGCCCTGTTCGCCGGGTTCTACTACTGGTTCCCCAAGATGAGCGGGCGCTGGCACTCGGAGCTGTTGTCCTACCTGCACTTCGCGGTGTTCTTCGTGGGCGTGAACCTTATCTTCTTCCCCATGCACTTCCTGGGGCTGCAGGGTATGCCGCGCCGCTATCCGGACTATGCGGCGGCTTTTGAATACTGGAACCATATCTCCACGATTGGTTATAAGGTCATGGCCGCCTCGATGGTGATCTTCTTCGTGAATATCATCTATGCGCTGGTGGCTGGCAAGAAGGCCGAAGGCAACTATTGGGGCGAAGGCGCCAATACGCTGGAGTGGACCCTGTCCAGCCCGCCGCCCTTCCACCAGTTCGAAACGCTGCCGGTTATCGGCGACGACGACCATCATTGATCGGATCGAAGGCCCCTCCCGCCGATCGGCTGCCGCACGCCGGCGCCGACCGGCACGGAGGGGCCTTCCCATAATATGACCAGCATTGCCCTTATCCGTCCCGCCGAATGGCGCGATTTTCTCGCGCTGACCAAGCCCCGCGTTATGAGCCTTGTGATTTTCACCGGGCTCTGCGGGCTTCTCGCCGCGCCAGAGCAGATCAACCCGGTGCTGGGCTTTACCGCCATTCTGTGCATCGCGGTGGGCGCGGGCGGTGCCGCCGCGCTCAACCAGTGGTGGGAAGCCGACATTGACGCCGGCATGCGCCGCACCGCCGAGCGACCTCTTCCGGCTGGCCGCATGGACCGCACGAGCGCGCGCGATTTCGGTGTGGCGCTGGCGGGCACCTCGGTATTCGTCATGGGTCTGGCGATCGGATGGCTGGCAGCGGCGATCCTGACCGTCTCGATCATCTATTACGCGCTGATCTACACGGTGTGGCTGAAGCCGCGCACCCCGCAGAACATTGTCATCGGTGGCGGCGCTGGTGCCTTCCCGCCGCTCATCGGCTGGGTGGCGGCCACGGGGCATGTTTCGCTGATGCCTGTGGTGCTGTTCCTGATTATCTTCATGTGGACGCCGCCGCATTTCTGGGCGCTGGCGCTGTTCGTCCAGTCGGACTACGCCAAGGTCGGCATCCCGATGATGCCGGTGGTGGCGGGCGAAGTGGTCACCCGGCGGCTGATCGTGATCTATGCCGCGCTGCTGTTGCCCCTGAGCCTGGTGCCCTGCCTGATCCCCGCATCGCTGGGTGGCGCGGGGTCGCTGTATGGCTGGGTTGCGGGTGTGTGTTCTACCGCGTTTCTGGTCGCGGCCATTCGCGTGGGGCTTCGCCGCCGCAATGGCGAAGATGACACGATGAAGCCGGAAAAGCAGCTTTTCGCGATTTCCATCATCTATCTGTTCGCGCTGTTCGCTGCCCTCGTGGCCGCCAAATGGGTACAAGGGTAAGCCGATGAGCAAGTTGCAGGATACCTCCGAATCGCCCGTGGCAAACGAGCCCGCACCTTATGACAGGGCGGCCGTAATCGCCTCCCGCAACCGCGTGGTGGGCCTGCTGCTCGGCTGCATGGTGTTGCTGTTTTTCGCCATCACCATCGTCAAGATTAAGCTCTGACGGCATGACCGCGGCCTCGCCTTCACTGACCTCCGCCCCGCGCAATCGGCGCGTGGGGCTGATGGCGGCCGGCGTGGCCTTGTGGATGCTGGCGCTGGGCTATGCGGCGGTGCCGCTCTACCGCATCTTCTGTCAGGCCACCGGCTATGGTGGCACCCCGGCGCGGGCCAGCGAGATTCAGGCCAGCACCGTGCGGGAACTGGCCGGCCGCACGATCTCCATCCGCTTCGATAGCAATATCGAAAATGGCATGCCCTGGCACTTCGCGCCGGAGCGCACGACCCAGACCGTGAAGATCGGTGCGCGCAGTCTTGCCCTTTTTGACGCGACCAACAATTCGGATCACGCCATAACCGGGGCCGCCAGCTACAATATCGAGCCGGAAAGCGCGGCACGCTATTTCACCAAGATCCAGTGCTTCTGTTTCACGCGCCAAACGCTGAAAGCGCATGAGCATGTCCGCATGCCCGTGATATTCTACGTTGATCCCAAGCTGATTGAGGATCCGGATGCGCGGGATGTGACCCAGATTACCCTGAGCTATACCTTCCATCCCGTGGCAGCCGACAAGGATGCGGTAGCCAAAGGGGTGACGAAATGACCGGGATCAATGCTATCATGCGTCAAAGCCTCTGGACGCGGGGCCGCCGGACGATTAGCGCAAGTTTGTTTGAAATCGCGGCTGGCCAGCCGCAGTACACTAAGCGGGGAGCTTGACTAACATGGCTGGAGCCAAGAACCACGAATTTCACATTCTGCCCCCCAGCATCATGCCGCTGGCGGGGTCGATATCTTTGCTGACGATGACCAGCGGCGGCGTGCTGACCATGCACGACAGCGCCAATGGCAAGTATGTCTTGGCACTGGGTGCGGTGGGCATTCTGTTCACCCTGTTCCAGTGGTGGTCGAGCGTGATTCGCGAAGCCCATGCCGGCGACCATACACCTGTGGTGCAGCTGCACCTGCGTTATGGCATGATCCTGTTCATCGCTTCGGAAGTGATGTTCTTCGTTGGCTGGTTCTGGGCCTTTTTCGACTTCTCGCTGTTCCCCAGCGCGGCCAAGATCATCGGCGGAACCTGGCCTCCCAAGAGCATGACGGCGGTGTTGAACGCCTTTGACCTGCCGCTGATCAACACGCTGATCCTGCTGTGCTCGGGCACCACCGTCACCTGGGCACACCACTGCCTGCTGCATGGCAACCGCGCCGGGCTGAAGACCGGCCTGTGGTGCACCATTCTGCTGGGCATGCTGTTCACCAGCCTGCAAGCCTTTGAATACGCCCATGCACCGTTTGTCTTCGGCAAGAACACCTATGGCTCGGCCTTCTACATGGCGACCGGGTTTCATGGCTTCCACGTGATTATCGGTACCATCTTCCTCGCCGTCTGCCTGAAGCGCACCTACAATGGCGACTTTACCCCCAAGCAGCACTTCGGTTTCGAGGCCGCCGCCTGGTACTGGCACTTTGTGGACGTGGTGTGGCTGTTCCTGTTCACCGCCATCTATGTCTGGGGCAACTGGGGTTTCCCGGTTGATTAACGGCCGGTTGGCTGATCGGGTCAGTCGATGAGCGACAGCTCTCACAATATCGAAGGGCAGCCGGGTCTTGTCTCGGCTGCCCTTTTTGCTCGTTGCCCGCGCTGCGGCGCCAAGGGGCTGTTCGCTGGCGTGGCGCAGTTTGCCCCGCGCTGTAAGGCTTGCGGCCTCGATTACACCCAGTTCAACGTCGGCGATGGGCCGGCGGCTTTCCTCACCTTTGGCGTCGGCGCGCTGGTGGTATGCGTGGCGGCGTGGCTGGCGCTGGTGGTGGACCCGCCCGTGTGGGTCTATGTCGTGGTGCTGGTGCCGCTCACCTTCGGGCCGACCATCTGGGGCCTGCGCGTCGCCAAGGCGGCGCTGCTGGTATCGGAATACCGGCGCTCGGCAGGGCAGGGGCGTAGGGTCGATTGATGGCGGACATTCAAACCCGCCCGCGCTTTCCCTGGATCGCCACGCTGGCGGTGCTGGCGGCGGTGGGCTTCATGGTGCATCTCGGGCTGTGGCAGCTTGATCGGCTACGTCAGAAAGAGGCCCTGATTGCCCGCTATACGGCAGCGCAGAACCATACCGCGATTCGCCAGTGGCCAGACAGCAGTGACATTGTGCCGCTGTCTTACAGCCGGGTACGGGTCGATTGCACTGCGGTCACCGGTCAGACAGCGGTTGCCGGAGAAAACGCGCGTCATCAATCGGGCTGGGCTCATGTTGTGGATTGCCGTCTTGCCGGTCGCGGTCAAGCGAAAGTCCGGCTGGGTTGGTGGGATAATCCGACGAGCGTAACCTGGGCTGGCGGTGTTGTTGTGGGCACATTTCTCGAAGAAGGTGATCTTTCCGTGGTGATCGTCGCAGACCCACCTCTCGCAGGGCTCCAACCCAACGCCCGGCCAGACCCGCGAAATCTGCCGAACAATCACTTCTCCTATGCGGTGCAGTGGTTCCTGTTCGCCGCCACGGCTTTGGTGATTTATGGTTTGGCGTTGAGGAAGCGGCTAAAGGGCAAAGATTAAGGTGCGAGGGGGTTACCCCCTCGCGCTCCCATTACTGTCTGCGTGGCGT